>URWL01000104.1 GCA_900551465.1 uncultured Blautia sp.
GCGGTAACGTATGGAGCTGACTGCTACTAATAGGTCGAGGGCTTGACCAAAAAGCTGAGACGAGCGGATGGAACAGGATGGAAACAGACCGGAGTGAGTTTACTCACAGAGGGAAGTTTACAGACTGGGACAGACATTTGCGAAGCAAATGACATCGAGTGACGGAAGTCACGAGATGACCGGCGAGTCGTAGAAAGCGGAAGCATGGTCACACGATTCCAAATGTCAACATGTATGTAGTTTTGAAAGTGCAATAAAGAAAAGCAGCTGAGAAGCTGTTTTTTTGTATATAAAATAAGAGCTGGAAAGGAAACCATTATGCTGAAAATAAATCGCGACCACATGCTGGAGATCACTCGTCGCATGACTCCATCCCGTACAGCAATGACGCGCATTGCTGGCTGTTATATGGATAAGGATGGATTTGTGGATGGAACATTTAATATAAATTTTCTGAAGCTGTCAGCATCGGAAAAAAACAGGAATCTGGCAATTGCAAAAGCGATTCCTTTTGCAGAGACAAATACAAAACTGAAAAGATATTCATTTATAGAAGAATCATCAGTTTCTGTAAGACAGCTGCTCTTGGGACTAAAGACCTGCGCACTAAAAAACGATGCTCTTTTGGATACCTTTTATGAATTGGTATCTGAAAAATATCATACCCTGAGCAGCTATAGTATTTTTTTCTTTCACAGCACTTATGATATTCCGATAAAAGGCACAGATAAATCGGATCTTTGGGATTCTGAGGAAGTATATGAGTATTTAATCTGTGCTTTTTGCCCGGTTACAGGAGACTATGAACCGGGAGAACCGGAATTTGGATTTATTTTTCCTGCTTTTTGTGAACGTACAGAAGATCCGGACTATATTGATATTTATGAGAAAAATCCTCAAAAACCTCATCAGGATATGTATGGTTTTCTGGGAGTGAAAATATAAAAAACTTGTTTTACTTTATATAAAACAGAGTATCAGAATAAAGAATTCCTCATTACTGGATCCTTTTGCAATAATGAGGAATTTTTCTAAAAATATATTTTTTTATAATAGCTTATCACTAACAGAACTGCAGCTCCTGTCCAGGCAGCAATTTCTGCATAAAAAATACCATTTGTTCCGATCAGCATAGGAAGAAAGATCGCCACACCTACGCGTAGTACAAATTCGACGACACCGCTGAGCATAGGTATAAACGTATTTCCCAGTCCCTGGAGAGCAGATCGGTATACATACAGAAAATACAAGACAGGAAGCCAGCAGGCCATAATAAAAAGGTATTTCCAGGCAATGGCAAGTACCTGTTCTGTCTGAGATGGATCACCGGAGATAAACATCGACAGAATATTTTTGCCAAAAAGGAACATGATACAGGAAATCAGCAGAGCAGTGAGAAAAGCAAGACCGGTACTGTTTCGAACTCCTTTTTTTATCCGTTGGATTTCACCGGCGCCAAAATTTTGCCCAACATAGGTGACAATGGCATAACCGTAGGAAATAGCAGCCATTTCCAGGACACCATAAAGTTTATTAGTGGCAGTAAAGCCTGCAACAAAAAGAAAACCATAGCCATTGACTACATATTGGACTACAAGCCCTCCAATGGAAATGATGGTATTTTGAAAAAGTATGGGGGTTCCAAGCTTCATCAGCTTTCCGTCCAGTCCGGGTACCCTTTTGAAATCTGTCCAATGTACCTGTATGATTTTTATTTTTCGGATTACCAGGAAACAGTATAAGGCAGAAAATACCTGAGCGCTTACTGTGGCAACAGCAGCGCCGGCGACACCCCAGTGAAAAACCGCAACAAACAACAGATCAAGAGCTACGTTGATCGCTGCGGCAATAACCATAGCAATCAATGGAGAACGACTGTTTCCAAGGGCACGGAGCACTGATGCAAAAATATTGTAGGCAGCGACTACAGGGATTCCGCAAAAGATGATCCGTAGATATATAAGTGACATATCTATGATATTATCCGGTGTATTCAGAAATACCAGGATCCATCTGGCAAAAAGCTGACTGCCTATCAGTAAAAAAACAGCGATCACAGCTGTAAGTATGTAGCTTCTTGCAATAGTTTCTTTGAGATCTTTCCAATTTTTTGCTCCATAATGCTGGGATATCAGGATAGAAAATCCCTGAGTAGCTCCTGTAGCAACGCCAAGAACCATCCACATGATCCATTCTACAGCGCCAAGAGCAGCTAATGCCTGGACACCGGCAACCTGCCCTACAATGATTGTATCTACCATAGTATAAAGCTGCTGACAGATGTTTCCAAGCATCAGTGGAATGGCAAATAATATAATCAGTTTCCCAGGCGGTCCCTTTGTCATATCACGTATTTTGTCTGACATAAAATCCTCCATAATATTCTTCTGTTATAATTAATTCATGAATAACAGCTGTACGATTATCAGCAGATATTCATATTATGTTTATTGTAACAAATTTATGTGAGCCTTACTACTAACCTTTTATCAGAAAGATAATAAAAATAAAAAGAATTAAAATTTAATAAAATCCCTTGCATTTTCTGATAGATTTGTCATAATGAAATTAAAGAAAACAGAAGGGAGTGATTGCCGATGGACATTCAGTTATCGGATGAAGTTTCACAGGCATATCTGGCAGAGGTAGAGGATATTCTGAACAATAAGGAATTTCTTTCACTCAGCCTTTATGAACATCATCAGTGGACAACCAGATTAATGCACAGCATTAATGTTTCCTATATTTCGTGGAAAATTGCGAAAAAATTCGGATGTGATGAAAAGGCAGCTGCAAGAGCTGGACTTTTGCATGATTTTTGTCCTTATGATTTTCGCAAGAAAACACCTACAGGAGAATTACAGGCATTCTATCATCCAAAAGCCGCAGCAGAAAACAGTGTAAGGACATTTGATATTGGTGAAAAGGAATGGAATGCGATTTTGTCACATATGTTCCCTCTGGGACCAATTCCAAAAAACAAAGAAGCATGGATCATTACCATGGCAGATAAGATTTGTGCCAGTCTGGAGCTGTGTCATATTGCAGTAGCTCTGGCAAGACGCAATCGTGTAGTGGTAACTGCAGCTGTATAATAAAAATGGCCTGCTGTATGAAATCTTCATGCAGCAGGCTTTCTGTGTGCAGCAGGTGCACGTTATCTAAAAAATCAATAACAGAGGTATCAGCATGAAGAAATTTACGAGAAAAGAGATATTCTCCATTCCAAATATAATGGGATATTTCAGGATCCTTTTGATTCCGGTATTTTGTTACCTTTACATAACCGCAGGAGAATATTTATATGCGTCTCTAGTGGTACTGATCTCCAGTCTTACAGATATGTTTGATGGAAAAATTGCAAGACGTTTTCATATGGTCACAGATTTGGGAAAGGCATTAGATCCTGTTGCTGATAAGCTGACTCATGGAGCCTTGGCTCTTTGCCTTGCAACACGTTATCCTCTTATGTGGGGCTTGATCCTTCTTCTTGTGATTAAAGAAGGCTATATGGGGATTATGGGACTGATATTTTTGAAAAAAGGAAAAATGCTTGATGGTGCAATGTGGTTTGGAAAAGTATGTACAGCGGTGCTGTTTGTGGGAATGTTGATCCTGTTTCTGTTTCCTGCACTTCCGGCAGGCTTTGTGAATGGGATTATTGTAGTCATGATGGCAGTGATGGCAATTACCTTGTGCATGTATATACCAGTGTTCCGAAAGATGAAAGAAGAATAAAAGATATAGAAAGAGCTCTCTTTATGAGAGCTTATCTTTTGTGTATTGAAGACAGATGTCTTTTTATCTGGGAAGCTGCCAGATTCGGCAGTTCCATTTCAAGTATGTATACAGAATACCATAAATAATTTATGTTGGCAAATAAAATCAGTGATTCTGCAAAAAAAAATTTTTGTACTGGATGATCATAAAAACGGAAATAATCCAGACTGTGACGGCACGGTGGCATTCGCACATGACACCGCACCGGAAATATGTTATTATGGCTGTATAGAATGGATTACAGCGAAAGGATGGAAACTCAGTGATGAAAAAAAGAATCCTGATCATAAATACAGGAGGGACGCTTTCTTCTGTAAACAGCGAAAAGGGCTTTATGCCTGGAATGAAAAGTCGTGATATGCTGGAAGAGCTCCGAATGGTATCCAGAAACCTGGAGTTGGAGACAGAGGATTTCTGTTCTGTAGACAGTGCTAATATTTTTCCTGAGGACTGGGCCAGTCTTGCGGAGCTGATTGCAAAAAGGAGCAGAGAATATCATGGGATAACGGTGATCCATGGTACAGATACAATGGCATATACGGCTTCCATGCTGGCATTTATGCTTCAGAATATTTCAATTCCTGTGGTAGTGACAGGCAGTCAGCTGTCTATTGCAGATCCTGTGGCGGATGCTATGGAAAATTGTCGGTGTGGAATCCATATGGCAGCCAGCGGATGTCCGGGAGTTTTTGTTGCGTTTAATCGCAAGGTGATGCTGGGCTGTCGTGCCTCAAAGGTGAGAACGATGAGCTTCGATGCTTTTGAGAGCATTAATTACCCTTATATCGGAGAGATCAGCTCACTTGGACTTCATATCAAAAAAGAAAATCTTGTAGTAAAAAGAGGAATTTTCAGACCTCAGACTGCTTATTCCAATAAAGTGTTTCTTCTGAAGCTCTACCCCGGAATGGATCCTTCTATATTGGAATATCTTCAGGAAAAGGGATGCAGAGGTGTTTATATAGAGGGATTTGGACTGGGAGGCATGCCGTTTCTGAAAAATGATTTTATAAGCGCCATTAAAAACGTAATAGAAAAGGGAATGGTAGTATTGGCAGGAAGCCAGTGCAGATATGAGGGAAGCAATCTTTCCGTTTATGAAACCGGTCGTCGTGCATTGGAAAGCGGTGTTCTGCAGGCTTATGATATGACAGCGGAGGCTGCAATGACAAAATTAATGTGGGTTCTTGGGCAGACGGAGGATATCAGGGAAGTTAGAGAATATTTTTCTGTGGATATTGCAGGAGAAGTGATGATTTCTGCAGAATAGAAAACTACGAATATAAATAATAAGAAAGCGGATGTGAAGTTCACATCCGCTTTATAATTTTTATAAGGATTATTCCTGTGGGCCAGCTGCAACAAGTGCTTTACCAGCTTCGTTTCCTTCGTATTTAGAGAAGTTTTTGATGAATCTCTGAGCAAGATCTTTTGCTTTAACTTCCCACTCAGCAGCATCTGCATAAGTGTCACGAGGATCAAGAATGTTTGTATCAACGCCTGGAAGCTCTGTCGGAACTTCAAAGTTGAAGTAAGGAATAGTCTTAGTCGGTGCGTTGTTGATGTCTCCGTTAAGGATTGCATCGATGATACCACGAGTATCTTTGATGGAAATACGTTTTCCGGAGCCATTCCATCCTGTGTTTACAAGATAAGCTTTGGCACCGTTTGCTTCCATTCTCTTAACAAGCTCCTCAGCGTATTTTGTCGGATGAAGCTCAAGGAAAGCCTGTCCGAAGCAAGCGGAGAAGGTTGGTGTAGGCTCAGTGATTCCACGCTCTGTACCAGCAAGTTTAGCTGTGAAGCCAGACAGGAAATAGTACTGAGTCTGTTCTGGTGTCAGGATAGATACTGGAGGCAGTACGCCGAAAGCATCTGCAGAAAGGAAGATTACGTTCTTAGCTGCAGGAGCTGCGGATACAGGACGAACGATTTTTTCAATGTGATCAATCGGGTAGGAAACACGAGTGTTCTCTGTTACGCTCTTGTCGTCAAAGTCGATTTTTCCGTCTTTGTCAAGAGTAACATTCTCAAGAAGAGCGTTGCGTCTGATCGCATTGTAGATATCCGGCTCAGACTCTTTGTCAAGGTTGATAACTTTTGCGTAGCATCCTCCCTCAAAGTTGAAGATACCATTGTCATCCCAGCCATGCTCGTCATCACCGATCAGGAGACGTTTCGGGTCTGTGGAAAGAGTTGTTTTACCTGTTCCGGAAAGTCCGAAGAAGATAGCTGTGTTTTCGCCGTTCATATCTGTGTTTGCAGAGCAGTGCATAGAAGCAATGCCTTTAAGCGGCAGATAGTAGTTCATCATGGAGAACATACCTTTTTTCATTTCTCCGCCGTACCATGTGTTCAGGATAACCTGTTCACGTGTGGTGATGTTGAACATAGCTGCTGTCTCAGAGTTGAGACCAAGCTCTTTGTAGTTTTCTACTTTGGCCTTGGATGCGTTGTAAACAACAAAATCAGGCTCAAAGTTTTCAAGTTCTTCATCTGTTGGGATAATGAACATGTTCTTTACGAAATGTGCCTGCCAAGCTACTTCAACGATGAAACGGATTGCCATACGTGTGTCATGGTTAGCACCGCAGAAAGCATCAACTACGAAAAGCCTCTTATTGGAGAGTTCTTTCAGAGCGATTTCTTTACAAGTATCCCATGCTTCCTGAGAAGCCGGATGGTTGTCATTTTTGTACTCATCGGAAGTCCACCATACAGTGTCTTTGGAGTTCTCATCCATAACGATGAATTTGTCTTTAGGAGAACGTCCTGTGTAGATACCAGTCATAACGTTGACAGCGCCAAGTTCACTTTCCTGACCTTTTTCAAAGCCTTCAAGCTCCGGTTTGGTTTCTTCTTCGAATAACACTTCATAAGAAGGGTTATATACGATCTCGGTGGTTCCGGTAATGCCATACTTGGTTAAATCAATTTTTGCCATCTTACATTTACCTCTTTTCTTAAAATAGTAATAGGATAACAGCCTGACTGTCAGACCTTATGTTATCTTGTGAAAGAAGTGGAACTATAGCTTTCCTCTATATATTATAC
>URWL01000105.1 GCA_900551465.1 uncultured Blautia sp.
TTGAGGTGGATCCGGATTCCTACAGCTTTAATCCGAAGCTCCATATGGTAAAAACAGCACGTTTAAGCGTTCCGGTACAGTGCAAGCACTGTGAAAATCCGGCATGTATGGCAGTGTGTCCGGTGGGCGCAATCTCCCAGAAAGACCACTGTATTGTCATTGATACAGATAAATGTATGGGCTGTAAATCCTGTATGGATGCATGTCCGTTCGGCGCGATTAATATGACAGTCCAGACAGGAAAATTCCAGGCGGACGGGTCTGAGAAAAAAGTGGCAAATAAATGTGACCTTTGCTACGGACTTCCGGGCGGACCTGCCTGTGTAAGAGTCTGTCCTACAGAAGCTCTGACTCTTGTAACAGAGGAAGAACTGGGAGAGGCAATGGAACGCAAACGTATGGAAACCGCCAGAAATGCGTATCGGGAAACGCATCCGCAGGAATAGGAGGTCATAGATCAATGAAAAAAGAAATCGGATCTTTTGTGGTGGGAGACAGTACCAAATGTACTGGCTGCAAAGCCTGTGAAGTGGCCTGCTTTACCGTCCATAACCGCAAAAGCAATCATGTTGGAAATACAGTGGGAACCGTTACGGTTCCCGTAACACCAAGACTGTTCCTGACCAGATTTGATCAGGGATGTATGCCGATCCAGTGTAAGCACTGTGAAGATGCGCCATGTCTGAACGCGTGCAGCAAGGGAGCCATCAGCCGGATCGACCATCAGGTGATCGTAGATGCAGAAAAATGCATCGGCTGTAAAGACTGTATGCAGGCGTGTCCTTTTGGAGCGATTGCTCTTCTTCCTTATGCCAAGGACGGACATCTGGTGGCACAGCCAATGTCTGAGGAGCCAAAAGTCTTTGCATCTAAATGTGATCTCTGTGAGGGAATCGAAGGCGGACCTGCCTGTGTAAGAGTCTGTCCTCATCAGGCGCTCAGACTGGTGGATCCGGAAGCAGAACGGGAAGAAAAAAATATCAGGGCAGCAGAGTCGCTGCTTCTGACAAAAGACTGGAGATAAGGGAGGACAAAATTCATGATAGTAGCAATTGATCAGAATCTCTGTACCGGCTGCCGTGAATGTGCAGAAGTCTGTCCTGCCTATGCCATTGTAGGCGAACAGGGACAGCCTCAGACTATTGATACAGACAGATGCGTGATGTGCGGACAGTGCGTGCAGAAATGTAAATCTTATGTATCCATTCTGACCCATGGAAAAAAAGCCTACGACAGAGTCAAAAAAGAAAGAAACATTCCGGATTCTGTTCAGGAGCCTCTTTTTGCAGCGTATGCGGTCTGTAATCTGAATAAAGTAAAAGAAGCTCTTGCAGATAAAAATAAATTTACCATTGTACAGTGCGCACCGGCAGTCCGAGTTGCCATTGCAGAAGAATTTGGCGCAGATCTGGGAACACTGACACCCGGAAAATTATCCGCGGCTCTTCATGCTCTTGGATTTGACCGGGTGTACGATACCAACTTTCCGGCAGATGTGACCATTATGGAAGAGGGAACGGAGCTTGTGAAGCGTGTAACAGAAGGAGGCGTTCTTCCAATGTTCACCTCCTGCTGTCCGGCATGGGTGAAATTCCTTGAGAACAACTATCCGGAGCTTGCCGATCATCTGTCCTCGGCAAAAAGCCCTCAGCAGATTGGAGGGGCTATTTTCAAAACATACGGGGCACAGCTGGAAGGCAAAGAAGGAAAGGATATTTACAGCGTGTCTGTAATGCCCTGTACCTGTAAGGAATTTGAAAGCGGGCGTCCGGAAATGAAGGACAGCGGCTTCCGTGACGTAGACGTGGCCATTACCACCAGAGATCTGGCATGGCTTATTAAAGATATGGGAATTAACTGGGATGCTCTTGAGGATCAGGAGTTTGACCAGCCGCTGGGACTGTATACCGGTGCCGGAACAATCTTTGGCGTTACCGGCGGCGTTATGGAAGCGGCCATTCGTACCGGTTATGAGCTTGTGACCGGACAGCCGATTCCGGATCTTGAGGTAACAGCTGTTCGTGGAACAGAGGGGTTCCGTACCTCTGTGATAAAAGTAGGCGATCTGGATCTGAAGGTGGGAGTTGTTACCGGGCTGAAAAATGTAATTCCGGTTCTGGAGGCAGTAAAAAATGGAACCCTGGATCTTCATTTTATTGAGGTAATGACCTGTCCGGAAGGCTGTGTCAGCGGAGGCGGACAGCCGAAGCTTCTTATGGATACGGACAGAGAAGAGGCTTATGCGGCAAGAAGGGCGGCAACCTTTGCCCATGACAGAGAACTGACCTACCGTAAATCCCATGAAAATCCGGCGATCAAAAAGATTTATGAGGAATTTCTGGAGGAACCAAACAGCCATATCGCGCATCATCTTCTGCATACAAAGTATTGCCTGTAAAATAGAGTTTTTTGCTGATGAAAATGATTTCAGAAACAGCAGGATTTTTTAATATAAAGATATCCTGCTGTTTTTTACTTTATTTATCTTTTTACATTGCTGTTATGAAGTTTAGAAGAGGCTTCAAAAAGCAATGCGAGAATGACTGTTCTGGAAACACAGACATGCAATGAAAATGCCATTGCTTTTTATAAAAAACATGGATTTAGAATCATAGGGTTTGACTTGTTTGCCTACTCAAATGCAGACCCGGAGCGGAATGAAATCAGAATTGAAATGGGAAAAGCTATGGACTTAAAGTAAAGGAAGTGATTTTAAGTGGAAGGGGAAATTATATGAGATTTCTAAAAAAACATTTTTCAATGTACAGTCATTTGCCAAAAGAAATCTATGTACTGGCTTTTGGCAAGATCATGACAAGCATGGGCGCTTTAATATGGCCCATGCTCACTTTGATCATGAGTGAAAAGCTGGGCCTGAATGGACAGACCATCGGTCTGTATATGATGATATTTTCTTTGTTTATGGGACCGTTTTATTTACTGGGAGGCAAACTGGCTGATAAATATAATAAAAAGAATATTATCGTCACCTTTGACTTGATCGGAAACAGTTTGTACTTTGTTTGCGCTGCATTGCCCATGTCTATGACTACACTGTATCTGTTAGCCATTGCTTCCTTGTTTCAGTCCATGGAGCAGCCCGCCTATGATGCGCTGATTGCTGATCTGACAACCTACAGGGACCGGGAAAGAGCATATTCCCTGAATTATCTTGCAATGAATTTGGGATTGGTTATGGCTCCGACTATTGGGGGGATTTTATTTAATAATTATCTTAATATTTCCTTTTTTATTAACGGGCTGGCAGACATATCCAGTACGCTGTTACTGCTGTTCTTCATTAAGAATGTACGAACTGCTGATTTGGATAATAAAACATGGAACGAATATGAAAAAGGTGAAACAGGATCAATATTCAAGGTGTTTTCTCAGCGTAAGTTATTCTTTTTGCTGTTTGTGATCTCAGGTATAGCGGCGCTGATCTATAATCAGTATAATTTTTTGATGCCTTTACATATGGAAGAAGCTTTTCGTGGCTCAGGCGCTTTTCGCTTTGGAATTTTAACGAGTATCAACGCTGTTGTGGTGGTTATAGGTACGCCTATACTGACAAAAAAGTTTTCTAAAGTCATAGATGTCAGAATTATGTATTTGGGGCAGCTGCTGGAATGTTTAGGGCTTGCTTTTTTTATTTTTGTAAATCATTATTTTATAATCGCTGTTGCGGGAATGCTTATATTTACCGTGGGAGAAATATTTGGTTCCATATCAAAAACGCCTTATCTTACAAAGAGAATACCGGAAACACATCGCGGACGAGTATTAAGTATTACAAGCAGCTGTGTCGGATTAATTGGAATATTAAGCAACTATGTAATAGGAACTCTTATTGACCATTATACATTCAGCACTGTATGGGGGATCATTGCCGCAGTAGGATTATTTGTGATGATTCTATACAGCATTTATTTAAAACTGGACAGAAAGGCTTATCCTGGTCTTTATTCAAAATAAGTTTCCCTATAGTAAAAAAATTTTGCCTGTGGTATGATTGTATAGGAAAACAGACCAGAAAACATTGTTGGTCTTTAACAGAGGTTAATCTCATGAAATATGGAATTATAGGAACTGCAGGTCATGTAGATCACGGAAAAACCTGTCTGATCAAGGCTCTGACCGGAATTGACACGGACCGTCTGAAAGAAGAAAAAAAACGTGGAATCACAATAGAACTGGGGTTTGCCTGGATGGATTTCCCAGGGGGAGAACGTGTGGGGATCGTGGATGTGCCAGGTCATGAAAAATTTGTAAAAAACATGCTGGCCGGTGTAGGAGGCATGGATCTTGTAATGCTGGTGGTTGCTGCTGATGAAGGTATTATGCCCCAGACTGTGGAGCATCTGGATATTCTGTCTACCCTTGGAATCCGTCAGGGAATTATTGTGATCACCAAAACAGACCTTGCAGATCCAGAGCTTGTGGAACTTGTTGAAGAGGATATACGGGAGCTGACGGAAGGAACTTTTCTGGAAAACGCTCCGGTGATCCCTGTATCCGTATATAAGAACCAGGGACTGGATCAATTAAAGAAAATTTTGTACCAGATGTATCAGAAGCTGCCGGATCATAAAGAAAACCGGGCTTTCCGGCTTCCGGTAGACCGGGTGTTTACACTGAAAGGGTTTGGAACAGTTGTCACAGGCACACTTCTGGGCGGAAAAATAAAAAAAGAGCAGGAAGCATTTCTCTATCCGGAAAATGTTCCCGTAAAGATCCGGAGCATTCAGGTACATGAACAGGGAGTAGAGGTTGCTCATGCAGGACAGCGTGTGGCGCTGAATCTTCCAGACCGTAAAAAAGAGGAGATTTCAAGGGGCGATGTGATCGCTTTCAAAAACAGTCTGTATCCGTCCATGATGGCAGATGTGTCTCTGACTGTTCTGCGTCATACAGAGCGTGTAGTAAAAAATGGAAGCAGAGTTCATATTTATCATGGAACAAAAGAGCTTCTGGGGAAGGTGATCCTTCTTGACCGGGAGGAACTGAAGGCGGGAGAAACCTGCTATGCTCAGCTGCGCCTGGAAGAGGAAACGGTAATGGAAAAGGGCGACCGTTTTGTGATCCGTTTTTATTCCCCGGCAGAGACCATTGGAGGAGGATGTATTCTTGACGCCTGTCCCCGTAAGCATAAAAGAAAGGATCCAAAAGTCCTGGAGGCCTGTGGGATCAAAGAAAAGGGAACAGGTGCGCAAATGCTGGAAACCTCAATTCTGGAGCACAGAGGCTGCTTTTATTCTCTGGAGGAATTGGCAGGAAGAAACTCCCTGGACAGATCCGGGCTGAAAAATACAGCGGCAAAGCTGACAGAAAAAGGAATTCTGGTGTGTCTGGAAGAAGGCCTTTATATTCACAGAGAAGAAATGAATTTTTATTGCAGAAAAACAGAGCGTATTCTGGATGATTTTCATAAAACTTATCCTTTGAAAGAGGGAATGGGGATCGAGGAGCTGCGCAGCAGACTGAAACTGGAAAATTCCAGGATCACAGACGATATACTGGAAGTACTGAAAACTCAGAAGGTCATCAAGGAACAAAACGGCTGTGTCAGCAAAAAGCGTTTTAAAGTGGTACTGAAGGAGGATGAGGATGCCATCGTACAGGAAATCCTTGCGCACTATCTGGAATCCGGTTTTTCCCCTCTTGCCACAGAACTGTATCTGAAGGAGCACAGAAACCAGAAGAAATTTAAACCGGTATTTACCTCTCTTTTAAATAAAAAAATCCTGATCCGTCTGGATGAGCAGTATTGTATCCATAGGGATTATTACGAAAGAGGAAAAGAAGCTTTCCGGGAAATGGCACAGAAGAAAGAGATTATCGCTCTTGGAGAGTACAGAGACTATCTGGGATGTTCAAGAAAGGTAGCGGTGGCCCTTCTGGAGCATTTCGACAAAAATGGTTTTACAAGAAAGAAAGAAGAAGGACGAGTCCTGAAAGATTCCGGCAAACAGCGTCCTGATCGAACATAAGGGCAGCTTTAAAAGAATACGATAGCCGGAAATTATGGAAGGGAGATGAGAATTTTGGCAGATAAAGAAATTCGTTTAACACAGATGTCAAGTACATCCGGCTGAGCGGCTAAAAAAGGTCCTAAGACCCTTGCTCAAGTTTTGGGCAAGCTGCCGAAATTCAGTGATCCCATGCTTTTAGTGGGAACAGAGACCTCAGACGATGCTGCGGTCTATAAAATTAATGACGATCTGGCAATGATCCAGACGGTTGACTTTTTTACCCCGGTTGTGGATGATCCGTATCTGTTTGGACAGATTGCTGCGGCAAATGCCCTAAGCGACGTATATGCCATGGGAGGTGAGCCCAAAGTGGCTCTGAATCTGGCTGCATTTCCGGACTGCCTGGATATAGAGATCCTTGGAGAAATCCTGAAAGGCGGAGCGGACAAGGTGATCGAAGCAGGAGCAGTGCTGGCAGGCGGACATACGATCTCTGACAACGAACCGAAATATGGGCTGTGTGTCAGCGGATTTGTAAACCCGAAGCTTATGTGGAAAAACTATGGAGCAGAAGCAGGAGATGTTCTGATCCTTACCAAACCACTTGGTACCGGCATTCTTTCTACAGCTATCAAAGGAGAACTTGCTTCAGAAGACGAAATTGAAGCAGCTGTGAAAAATATGACTTTTCTGAATCGGTACGCAAGGGATATTGCAGCAGAATTTTCCATTCACAGCTGTACGGATATTACAGGTTTCGGAATTGCGGGACATGCTATGGAAATGGCAAAGGGAAGCGGAAAAACCCTGGTTCTGGATACCGGAAGTTTTCCGGTTCTTCAAGGAGTACAGT
>URWL01000106.1 GCA_900551465.1 uncultured Blautia sp.
GGAACATCAAATAACTTCCATGCCCTTTCTGTAATTGGCTCGTTCAGTACTTCAATTCCCCAAAGACCTTTTCGGCTTCCATACCGCTCTGCCAGACGTTCCAGTACATGAAGGACAAATTCAATTTCTTCCGGGCTTTTTGACCATCTGCATACCCCGCAGATGCCTCCATTATCAAATCCATTCTGCCCCAGAGGCGCTGTATGAAGATCCAGTAAAATCTTCAAATCATATTTTTCCGCCCAGTTAAATGCCTTATCCAGTTCTTCCACACAACCGATAAACGGTTCTCTGTCCCCAAATACAAAATAAGGCACTGGAATACGTACTGCTTCCATTCCCATTTTTCTGATGGTAACAAAATCTCTCTCTGTAATATATTCCGAGCGGTGAATCCGGATCCTTGCTTCATAAACTTCTCTGGAAAGCTGTTCTGGAAGCCAGTATTCGTCTTCTGCATCTGTCCCTTCAAACACAGCAGGACTCATCCACTTTTCCAGTACCAGCCAGTTTCCCAGATTTACACCTTTTACATGCATAATCTTGCGCTCCCTTCCGTTGGTTATGAACACAAAAATTCTTTAAAAGCTTCCTCTATAGCAGCTTCATCATTTGTATCCGCCATCAGTTCCAGAGGCATCTCCAGATCCAGACTGAAAATTCCCATAATGGATTTCGCATTTACGTAATATTTTCCGCTGGAAAGATCCATGTCGCAGGTAAATTTGGAACAGATTTGATTAAACGCCTCAACTTCTCTTATATTTCCTAATTTTATTTTTTTTGTAATCATAAAATATTCCCTCTTTTCTCTATTTTACTGCTGCTGTTTCGTCTGCCTGATAATCAAAAAAATCAAAATCAGCTGTATGCTCATGCATCATGCGATCCCCGCAGGTGATTCCCACAAATGCTCCTGTAAACTCACCAAACTGTGAATACTCATCAGAAAACTTGCTTGTGTCAAAGCGTGGCCCGATATTCTGATAAGTCTCTCCATCTAGGCACCACTGGAATTGAGAATCTCTTCCCTGTATCTTAAGCCGCATATAGATATCCTGCCCGTCTTCCACAAAGGTTCTGTCCTGGCTGAACTCCCTTTTTTCTCCATTTTCTACCTGGAGCACTGATATTGCACTGTGTTCTAAGGTATCGCTGTAATACTTGTAAAGATAGATAAAATTCATATTGTCATAATAAAGGATCAGTCCTGCTGTATGCTGGTAACTCAGAGGCGTAAAATCAAGCCTGGTAGTTATCTGTGCAGACACACTGGTGAGCTTTCTCGCAAGAATACTTACTCTATTCAGAGAGCATCCTGATTCCTGCCCCCGAAGTCTTGCCCAGCCCGGACGGGATTTCAGATCTACAAAGGTTCTTGCATCGATCCTTGGCGAATAATATCCAATTCCCAGATTTTCTGAATCAAAATCATCATGTGCCGGAATTTTTTGTGCCTTAAATTCCGGAAGCATACTCTCCTGTACAAATTCCTGAGCCAGATTTCCTTCTTTTTCCATACGAAGCCATCCGTCTTCTGTCCATTTCATACGCTGGATTGCTGTCTCCCTTCCCAGTGTGCAGCGAAGTTCAGGAACAAAAGGTCTTGCAGTCAGATGTACCAGCCAGGTTTCTCCATTTGGAAGATCTACATAGCTTGCATGTCCGGATTTTTGAAGCACACTGTCCGGATTATAATATCTTGGCTTTAAATGATCCCAGTCAGAACGTTCATTTACATCTCCGGGACAGGAAGTCACAATTGGATTGCAGGGATCCGCCTCGTAAGGTCCCCATACATTTCTGGACCGTCCCATCGTCACACTGTGGTAATATCCTGTTCCGCCTTCCGCACACATAATATAATAATACCCGCCTCTTTTTGTCAGATGCGGTGCTTCTATACATCCCCGGTCTGTGCCGCCTCTCCAGAAAGTCTTTGGCATGCCCTTGATCTTCTTTTGTACCGGATCATACTCTACAATATTGATCGGACCTGGTTTTTCGTACGCGGTTCTTGTTTCCCAGTCCAGAGCAACAATATATTTTTTACCGTCATCGTCGTGGAACATGGAAGCATCAAATCCCGTAGAATGAAGATAAACCGGTTCACTCCATGGACCTTTTGGGTCTTTTGCAGTAATCAGATAATTATCTACGTCAAAGTATCTGGCATTCATGGAATTCATCACACCATAAACCACATAAAAAAGGTCGTCTTCCTCACAATAAGTCAGACAGGGTGCCCAGATTCCCTTGGCACTGGGCAGCTTTTTCAGATCCGGATTCTCTGCATTCTGAAGCGCATGGGAATAAAGTTCCCAGTTTTTCATATCTCTGGAATGATAAATGGGAATTCCCGGAAACCACTCAAAAGAAGACACTGCGATATAAAAATCATCACCTTTTCTGCATATACAGGGATCCGCATGAAACCCCGGAAGTATTGGATTTTGAATCATTGTTACACCCTCCTGATTTGTTTTATTTTGCTGCTTTTTCTGCTCTTTTATGAAGATCCCGGATAATTCCGTCAAATTCTTTATCCAGATGATAAAATCTCAAAATCACAAAGCAGGCTGCAAATACTGCAATCGGGATCCATACAAAGCACAGACGGATAGAAAATAATGCAGATGCAGACTGTACGGCAGCCTCTCCTACATAACCTCCAATTTCCAGAATGATTCCCAAAAGCGCAGATCCCACACCGTTTCCAATTTTATAGCCAAAGCTGCAGGCACTGTTTACCAGACCTTCTGTACGATGTCCTGTTTTCCACTCTCCATAATCTATGGTATCTGAAACCATCGCCCACATTGTTGCTCCGCCGCAGGCATTCCCAACTCCTCTGACCAGGCTGGAAACAACAATCGCAGACATATTTCCGCCGCCAAATTCAAGAATCAGCATACCCACAGTGGACAAAACTAGACCCAGAGAAAAAATATTTCTTTTTCCATATTTTTTTACCAGGCCTGCAATAAAGAACATCGCTGCAATCTGAATTACATTAAAGATTCCATTGATCGTTCCCACCAAATCCCTGTTTCCGAGAATATCCTTTGCATAATATACGGTAGTTCCTTCATTAATGGCATAATATAGGAAGAAAAGAGCCAGAACACAGGTCATCATGATCCAGTATTTATTGGCAAACAAAGATTTCAATCCTTCTAAAAAAGATATTTTTTCAGTCTCTCCATTTATTTCTGCTATAGAGTGTACACGCTCCTTTGTTCCTGCAAAAGTCAGAATAAAAGCAATCACTGCCAGAATTCCCAGTACAGCAAAAGTTTTCGTCCAAGCTGCTGTATTATCCCCAAAAAACTCCACAAGAGGAAGTGTCACCATATTAATAGTGAGCGTTCCTGCTGTTGCAAGAAGGTTACGAAAAATACTAAGTACAGATCTTTCATATGGGTTCTGAGTCATTAAGGCATTCAAAGATGAATAAGGAACATTTATCGCTGTATAAACAACTGTGGAGACCAGGTTATATGTAATAAATACATATACCAGTTTTGCAGTCGTTCCGAGAGATGCCGGTACAGAAAACAGCAGGATTCCTGATAATGCAAAAGGAATACACATTCTCAGTATCCAGACCCTGGCTTTTCCATATTTTGACCGGGTGCGATCCACAATCATTCCCATGATGATATCGCTGACTCCGTCAAAAACTCTGGAGATTAGCATGATTGTTCCCACTGCTGCTGCATTTACTCCGGCATAATCCGTATAATAAAAAAGCAGAAAGGCAGACATTGCCGTATAAATAATATTGCACCCAAAATCTCCGCACCCGTAACAGAATCTTTCAAAAAGCAGTGCAGGAGTCAGTTTTCTCTTTTCATTCATTGGTATCCTCCCTTTTAAGATACTAAAATCTCTTTTTCCTTGTATTTTGATCTTTATTCAGGCGCCATAACTGATCTATGCCTATATCATAAAGCATTTGCCTTTTATCTGCCAGATATGTTAGTATCTAATCAGTAGGTTGATAGTATCTTTTTATTTTTTAAAAAAAGGAGATTTTATCATGGAAAGACGTCTGACTCCAACAAATTATGAATTGATTCCACTAAATGACAAAACAAATGTACGCTTTTTTACTTCTGTAGATCAGGGAAGCTATATCGCACCTCACTGGCATGATGCCCTGGAAATCATCTACATTTTGGAAGGCAGTCTGAAGATTACGATTTCCGGCGTTTCCCGTGAATTAAATGCCGGTCAGTGCATCATGGTATCCTCCAGCCTGATCCATTCCACTCTCTGTACAAAACCTAACCGCGCCATTGTATTTCAAATTCCGGAAAATTTTATGGAAAAGTTCATCCCGGATTCCCGAAATCTTCAGTTCAGCCTTACAGATCCGACAGAAAATTCTGTTCTTCAGAGTAAAGTTGAAATATTTAAAGAAACTCTTCTGAAAATGCAGCTTCTGGTAGATCTTCAACCGGATGGAGCCGTACTCCGGTTTAACAGTCTCCTTTTTGAAATCCTTTTTCAGCTTTATCATAATTTTTCTGTCAAGTCCATTCCGGAAACAACAGCCCGTCACAGCCGCAATCTGGAAAGGCTGAAACCTGTTCTGGACTATATTGCAGAAAATTATAACCGTCCTATCTCCCTGGATGAAATCTCGGAAATTGCTATTTTGCAGCCTAAGTATTTCTGCCGTTTTTTTAAAAAATGTATGGGAGTTACTTTTCTGGAATATCAGAATGAATTAAGACTGTCAAAAATATATAAAGACATTATTTCTACCAATAACAAAATCTCTGACATTCTGGAACAACACGGCTTCACAAATTACAAACTGTTCCGCAGAATGTTTCAGGAGCGTTTTCACGCTACACCTACCGAACTGAGAAAAAATCACTGAACTTATTTTTCACATGGAAAAAGGCCCTTAATCCAGGGCCTTTTCCAGTTCTTTAATTACAATCTTCAGAGCCTTGATCCGGGCATATTTTTTATCTACAGATTCCAGAATATGCCAGGGAGCAAAAGCAGTATTTGTCTTTTTAAGCATTTCATCTACAGCATCTTCATAAAGATCCCATTTTTCCCGGTTACGCCAGTCCTCATCGGTGATCTTCCACTGTTTCTCCGGATTATTCTGCCTGTCTGTAAATCTGGCAAGCTGAGTATCCTTATCGATCTGTACCCAGAACTTAATGATCACGGCACCCCAGTCTGAAAGTTCCTTTTCAAACTCATTGATCTCGTTATAGGCACGCTTCCAGTCATTTTCTGTGCAGAAGCCTTCCAGACGCTCCACCATGACACGCCCATACCAGGTACGGTCAAAAATGGCGATATGGCCGTCTTTTGGAAGCCTTGTCCAGAATCTCCATAGGTAATGGCGGGACTTTTCATGCGGTTCGGGACTGGCGATGGGATGAACCTCATAGCCTCTTGGATCCAGTGCGCCTGTGATCCGTTTTATATTTCCGCCCTTCCCTGCCGCATCCCAGCCTTCATAGGTAATGATCACCGGAACTCTTTTCCGGTAAAGACGGTTATGCAGCTCTCCCAGGCGTCTCTGAAGGCTTTTCAGTTCGCTTCTGTATTCCTCTTCGCTGATTTCTTTATTCTGAAGCTCGACCTCCGCCAGTTTAGGCATTTTTACCAGAGGAAATACGTTCTGAAGAATAGGCGAAGAATGATTCCGATTCTGCATGGCAACCTCAATGCTGCTGATCAGGATATCCATTACCTGAAGTTCCGCCCATTTCCGGTTTTCAGCATCTATGATATACCATGGTGCTGAAGGAAGATTGGTATCCTTCATATACCTGTCAAATACTTTTTTGCATTTGCCGTAATGTTCATTCTGCCACCGGTCAAATTTCGTCACTCTCCAGCTGGTGTCTTCCTCCTCCATCAGTTTTTTCAAACGGGAATCCTGCTCTTCTTTTTTAATATGCATAAAAAATTTCAGAACCAGATATCCATTGTCTGTCAGCTGCCGCTCAAATCGGCGGATACTTTCGATCCGTTTCTCATACTCCGGACCTGAAAGCTCTTTTTTCAGTACTTCTCCTGTGATCTGTTCCATCCATCCGGAATCCAAAAAGGTAAATTTCCCCTCTTCGGGAATCTGTTTCATATAACGGTAAAGAAACGGCTTTCTCAGTTCCTCTTCCGACGGTGCAGACATAGCTGCCACCTTAAAAAACCGGGGATCGATATTTTTGATCACCTTTCCGATGGTGCTGCCTTTTCCGGCGGCTGCCCACCCCTCAAACAGTACAAGAACCGGAACCTTATATTCCTTGATCTTCATCTGAAGTTCATAAAGCTTATCCCTGTCCCGGTCAAGCTGTATTTCCATTTCTTCTTTTTCCGGAATCTCTGCCGGTATCCATTCTTTCAGCATAAGTTCACCCCTTTTCTGTTTTCTGCCTTTTCGTTCTTTCAATCTGTTAAGTGAATTTATTATACCATAGTTTTTTGTTAATTTTTATTATATTTTACAAAAAGACAGAAAAATATTAGAAAAAGAGAAATTATTTTTTTACATCAGATTGTGCTTCTGAAAAGCTTTCCAGAGACCATCCTCAGTTACCGGCGGACATACCTCATCTGCAATTTTTTTCACAGCTTCGTTTCCATTTTCCATACAGATGCTAAGCCCAACTGTCTCCAGCATTTCCTTGTCATTCATGCTGTCTCCAAATCCTACGGCATCACTGATTGGAATCTGATAATATTCGCAGACTCGCTTTACTCCCATACCCTTATTAAATTTCCGATTAATGATTTCGCAGTTTACAAT
>URWL01000107.1 GCA_900551465.1 uncultured Blautia sp.
GGGAATCTATTGCAGTCTGAAGAAATACTTCTATGAAGCCAAATGTTATTTATACTATATAAAAAGAGAAAAAATAATTCAAGAGATTCTATTATATCTTTCCTTTGCAAAAACCAGAAAACAGTGTCATAATGGAATTATCTTATTTTGCTGGAGGATTTTTATATGGAATTTCAGAACCTGATGGAAAAAAGAAAATCTGTCCGTAAATACAGCGCTGACAGAAAAGTTTCAAAAGAAGATATTATGGAAATGATCCGGGCTGCACAGGAAGCTCCTTCCTGGAAGAACTCTCAGACGGGCCGCTATTACTGTCTGATGTCTGAGGAGATCACTGCAAAATTCCTTGCAGAATGTCTGCCGGAAGGAAACGCGGCAAAATGTCAGAATGCCGCAGTTCTTGTAACAACCTTTATACGTGACCGCTCCGGTTTCAAACAGGACGGCACACCGGACAATGAACTTGGCAATGGATGGGGCTGCTATGATCTGGGACTTCAGGCAGAAAATCTGGTATTGAAAGCATCAGAACTGGGATACGGCACCCTGATCATTGGTATCCGCGATGCAGACAGCATAAGGAGTTTTCTTTCTATTCCGGAAAACGAGATCATTGCTGCAGTAATCGCGGTAGGAGTTCCTGCCGAAGAGCCAAAACGCCCTAAACGCAAAGAAACCGAAGAAATCGTAAAATTCTTCTGATTTGTTGATAATACATTTTTCTGGTTTTTAAAAACAGTTTCACAAAGCCTGCCTCTGTATTTCCGGCTGCGTCTGTGAAACTGTTTTTTCCTGTCACGGCTCCAGCGCCGCATTTACTGCATTTGAATTATACCATTTTCCAATCAGCTGACGTTCACCTGTGACCCTGTCCATAGACCAGAATTCCGTATTTTCCTGTCCATTCTCCGGACAGAATCTCATAAAGCAGATCTGATCCTTTAATTCATAAAATCCTCCTCCCAGATACAGATGAAAGTTTCCAATATCATATTCTGTCTGTTCCCCTGTCTCTAAGTCTCTTCTGTAAAGAATCGTGTGATCTCCTGTTTCCTGTTTAAAATAAAGACCCTCACCGCTGACAACACTTTTGGCATACTGATCTGTAAGCAAAGTTTCTGTCTCTTCCGTCCGGGAATCATAGGAGCAGGTCGTATAAGTTCCATTTTCATTCTGAAGCATATAATACAGCTTATAACCTCTGACTGCCAGACGGGTTCCCTTCAGATCCTGTATTCTATTCGGATTCTGAAACCCCGGATCTGAAATGTACCATTTTCCGTCTTCTATTCCTGTAGAAAACCATACCTTTTCGTTTCCGTTTCTGAAAATATACGGAGGTGCCTCCTCTTCTTTTCCTGTTTCCAGATCGATCTTTCTGCTGCCTTTATTTCCCTGACCATCTGCCGACGTATAATACAGCCATCCGTCATGGATGCATAAAAAAGTAGAAGCATATGCATGATCTGTAAGAAATTCTCTTTTTTCTCCGTTAAGATTCATAGATATAATAGGACAGGGAACGTTTTCCACACCATTATTCATTCTCCAGTATATCTTATCCCCATACACCGCCATTGTATCCACATAACTGCCTGAAATACTTCTGAAACCTTCTGCATCTACATCATACACTGTATAAATTTTATTTCCATTTTCCCATATACGTCCGGAATATGGCATCTGTACTTCCGTTCTGACTGTTTCTGTATTTTCACCCTGACTATTATCTTCCTTTTCTTTGGCAGCATTTTCCTCCTGCTCCTCTATTTTTTCTGCCACAGAAACCGGTTCCTCTTTTCTCAGAAAATCAACAGCCTGTCCCCGCCCCAGAAAAATCACTGCCAAAAGCATAATGCTC
Source organism: uncultured Blautia sp. (assembly GCA_900551465.1). GTDB lineage: Bacteria > Bacillota > Clostridia > Lachnospirales > Lachnospiraceae > Blautia_A. Next base: position 1,862 of record URWL01000107.1, read on the forward strand.
GTTATAAGAACTGCTGTAATTCCCAATATCCAGGGAACAGCGCCTTTTTTCTGAGATTTACTGTCTTCGTGCAGCTGTTTCTCTTTATGGTTGAGCAACACCGTGGGTTCCTCTCCTTCAGGAGACAGCAGAATTGTGGCACTGTTTTCCTCTTCAGGATTTTCCTCTATGTAACGCAGCCTGTGCAGATCGCTTTCCAGATCTGATGCTTTCTGATAGCGGTCTTCTACACGATAAGCACAGGCTTTTCTCAATATATTTCCCAGGGGTCTGCCCCCATTGCAGGGATCCGGAAAAGGCGCTCCTTCCCTTCTCCTTCTGTCAGCTTCCACCACAGCACTATAGCCAATATCTGCACCGGAAGAAGACAGAAAAGGAAACCGGCCGTTATTGGCAAGCTGGTACAGGACCAGACCCAGGGAATAAATATCTACTGTCTTCCCATACTTTTCTCCCCTGTATATTTCCGGGGCCATATAGGATTCTGTTCCGGCTTTGGTAGATCCCGCCATTGTACTTTCCATATATCTGGCAATCCCAAAATCTCCCAGTTTGTATCCGCCCAGCTCTGACCAGAAAATATTTGCCGGCTTAATATCCCGGTGTATAATGTCTCGTCTCTCACAAACCTCAAGCGCCTGGCAAAGGTCTTCTCCAAGCTTAATAACATCTCTCAGAGTTAATACTCTTTCTTTTTGGATTTCTGAAAGACTTTTCAAAAGCTCCATGCGGATGTAGATGACCCATCCGCCCGGTACCTTTTGGATCCTGGAATCTTCAATGGAGACAATATGAGCAGCCCCTTTCAGAGATTCCATAATATCAATTTCTTTTATAATACTGCTCTTTATTTCCTTAAGATAAGATTCCACTGAAATCCCACTGTTTTCCAATTCTCTCTGCTTCTGTTCATCCGGTACTATGCGGATAATCTTTACAGCAGCCTGCGAAATATGCCCATATTCCGTCTTTTGCACTTTATATACGCTGCCAAAAGAACCTTTTCCCAAAATGCCGATAATTTTCCATTCCAGCCATGGCAGTTCCATCCATTCTTCCATTCTGAGCTCTTTTCCTTCCCTTTAAATTTCTGTATGGCAAATTCCCACCCTGTCCGAACAACCTCACAGTCTCAGGACAGCGTGGGAATATTTTTCTTTTTCATCCACACCATATATCTAATTGTGTAAATATTTTACATAATGAAAAATATTTTTACAATATGTGGCATACTTTGTGGACATATTTTTGATATCAAAATGGACAAGTCCGTCTGGAACTCCCTAAATCTTTCAACCTTACAGGGGCTTGTTCCACTTTACACGCCAGATACAGACTGCCATGGACAGTCATATTCCGTATAAACCAAAAGGAGAACACATCAGGTTCTCCTTTTGGTATACCATTCATTTACAGTAAATAAACAGGAAGATCTTCCGTCACATGTACTGGTGCGTTTGTATTTTCTGGCTGCTTTGCTTTATCAGAAATAAATGCTGCCTGAATCTCTTCCGAATTAGATGGCGTGAGCACAGAAGTTTTCACACCTGCCGCTGATTTTGCTGTAGTTTTTCTGGCGGTGGTCTTCTTTGCTGCTGTAGTCTTTGCTGCTGAAGATCTTGATGTTGTTTTCTTCGCAGCTGTCTTTGCGGGAGCTTTGACATTATCAGCTTTCACTGCCTCCGGAGCTTTTATCTCTGTTGTTGTTTCCTTTACCTCTGCTGCCTTTTTCGTTCCTGCATTTGCTGCACGTTTGATGCTTGCCTTACCTACTGACACGTTTCATTACCTCCTCTGCCAATTCTGCATATTCTTTTGCACTTCTGCTGGATTTCTTATATTCTACTACCGGAGCACTGTTATCCTGTGCCCATTCCACAGAACTGTCTACACGGACAAAAGAATCAAACACATAGATCTCTTCCAGTTCATGCAAAGTTTCCATTGTCTGTTTAAAATAATTCTTTCGTGTATCTACTTTCGTTACCGCTATTCCGGCAACCTGAAGATCCGGAGCGATCTGTTTCACCTCATTAAGAAAATCAAACATGTTTGCAAGACCAAACATGCCCCAGGGACTTGCCTCTACCGGAATGATTACCTGATCTGACGCACACAGAATATTCATAACCCAGCCCCCAAGAGTAGGAGGTGCGTCAATAAGAATATAATCATAAATACCGGAATCCTTAATCTTCTGAAGGCATTTTTTCAGAATAAATTCTCTCTGCCACTTTGTAAAAAGTTCATATTCAATAGAACTCATCAGCGTGGAAGATGGAATCAGATCCAGATTTTCATAAGGTGTATGTACAATAAAATCCGTCAGATCCTGCTGATCTCTGATGGCATGATAAAGATTCTTTTCACCTGCTGCCTTATCCAGTACCCAGTCTTCAGAAAAGAAAGAAAGGGACAGATTCAGCTGCATATCTCCATCGATCATCAGAACCTTTTTTCCTGCACGGGCCATTGCTGCGCCGATATTGGAACAGGTGGTAGATTTGCCGCTGCCGCCTTTATTATTTGTAAAGCAGATCGTTATCGTCTTATTCATAGAACTCCTCCGGAGAAATAAATACTATCCTCAGTATACTTTGTTTTCTGACAGTTTTCAAGGCAATTTAGGTTCTTTCCCTATTTTTCAGTCAACCCCTTTAAGCCCCTGTCAAAAATTTATGCATATCCGGCAGCATACTCAAAAAGCATTTTTATTCACTGAACATTTTGCCCAATACGTACTGCTTTCCTGATAAATCACGATCATCAGCTTAGTCGGTGGTCGTGATTACAAGAATAAGAGAATCTCCTTTCTTCATTTTTTAGGTAACACCAGGTAACACTTTTTGTTACTTATCAATCATTAAACAAAAAAAATAAGAAGAGCCTTGAAAATTCAAGGCTCTTCTTGCATATAGCGTGCGTTAGAGGATTCGAACCCCCGACCTTTTGGTCCGTAGCCAAACGCTCTATCCAGCTGAGCTAAACGCACATCTTTGTGATTTCCTTCACAACAAAGAGTATTCTACATTATAATGTGCATTTTGTCAACAGCTTTTTTAAATTTTTTTTTATTTTTTTGCAGAGTTTTTTCAGAGCCTGATTCTCTGCCTCTTAGTTTCTTCTCAGCGCCTCGATCGGACTCAGCTTTGCCGCCTTTCTTGCCGGATAAATTCCAAAAAATACACCCACTGCACAGGAAAACAGCGTAGCAAACAGAATCACACTCAAACTGATGCCGGGACTGATGGTCATCTGCATACTGACACTGATCACACTGCAGATTCCATAAGCACCGATAATTCCAAGTATAATTCCTATAATACCTCCGATTACCGTAAGGATCGCTGCCTCTGCCAGAAACTGCAGCATAATAGAGGAGGTTTTGGCTCCAAGAGATTTACGGATACCGATCTCCCTGGTACGTTCCGTCACAGACACCAGCATGATATTCATAACGCCTATACCGCCTACAAGCAGGGAAATACCTGCAACAAAAGAAATAAAGGCCGTTACCATTCCAAGCATCTGGTTCATGGATTTCATCACATCCTGGAAATTCTGAACCTGAAAATATTCGTCTCCGGCACACTGATGCCGTTTTTCCAGGACATGAATGATTTCATTAGCTGTTTTCTGGGAATCCCGGCTGGTATCTGACTGTATCGTCACGGAATAAAAATAATCCACATCTCCTACCAGTTCATTCATAGCAGAATAAGGAATATTTATATTAACCGGCATTCCTTCATAAGTGTAGCTGACAAAAGTACCATTTTCCTTCTGAGTAGTCACACCTACGATACGAAAACTTTTTGTTACGTCGTAACAGGTAATGTCAATGCTCATCCCCACCACATCATCTGTTCCAAAAAGTCTTCTGGCATCGGAATCTGAAATCACACATACCGGCTTGGCTTCCTCCACTTCCCGCTCACCAAAATAAGTACCGTACTTCATATCCGCATTATTGATCATTTTGGCATCCGGTCCCTCTGCAGTAACCATCAGGTCAAAGGTGCCCTTCCCGGTCATAGTCTCTCCATTATAAGAATCCGCCACACTGACACCTTCTACATACTTCAGATCCCGGATTTCCTGAAGATCCTCCGGTGTGATCCAAATCTCTTCTGACATACCCTCACTGCTGACATAAATATAGATCTGGCCTCCGCCAATATCACTGATCTCTGAATTCATCTGATTCTTGGTTCCTTCGCCAATAGACACAATGGCAATAACCGAGGCAATTCCAATGATAATGCCCAGCATGGTCAAAAAAGATCTTCCCTTATTTGCCCGGATGTTCTGAACTGCCATTTTTACATATTCATAAAATCCATTCATCAGGCATCCTCTCCTGTCATTGCCTCAAGAGGATCGGAAGTCATCGGCTCTGCTGCCATTCCTTCCTGAAGTCCTCCTATGTCACGGATCACTGTGTCGCCTTCCTTCAGTCCGGAAGTTACTTCTATATATTCATCAGAAGATATCCCCGTCTCAATATTTTTACGGGCAACCGTACCATTTTCAAGTACATAGCAGAAGGAGCCTTCTTTTCCGATATTTACCACCTCTGCCGGAAGTATGACCACATCATTTGCAGAGGCTGCCTGGATAGTCACCTTTGCATCTACTCCAAGAAATACATTTTCATCCGGATGGTCGATTCTTACTCTTGCAGAGATCAAAGAAGCACCTTTTTCGTTTTGTGTGGCAATATGGCTTACAGAAGTCACCGTTCCCTCATAAGTCTTGCCTGCAAGGGTAATAGAAGCCTTTTGGTCTTCCTTGATCTTATCGTAATCATATTTGGAAATATTTACATCTACATCTACCCGGTCCGTATTCTGCAAAGTAAAAAGCTCCATTCCCTGAGTAGCAG
>URWL01000108.1 GCA_900551465.1 uncultured Blautia sp.
TATATAATAAATACATAACTTAAGAAATTGCAGCAGCTTATATAAGTCCATAATCGGTTGGACGTCTCTACCAACTACCATAATAGTTGCCTATAAGTTTTATTCAGGGTACCCAAAAAGGTAGTTGGCATTTTTATGCCTAAAAATCCCTGGCTGCGGAAAGGAAGTGAATTTTATGAAACATCTGTCAACCTTTGCACTGAAAGGAAATATCTGTTTCAGCCTGGACAAAAACAAACTTTCCGTACAGAAGCAGTCCTATCTGGTCTGCCAAAACGGTGTCTGCGCAGGCGTCTTTAAAGAACTCCCGGAAAGCTTTCACGGCATTCCTGTAAGAGATGCCGGAGATGCCTTGATCATTCCCGGCCTGTCAGATATCCACCTTCACGCTCCTCAGTATAGTTTCCGTGGTATGGGTATGGATCTGGAGCTTCTGGACTGGCTGAACACCATTACCTTCCCGGAGGAAGCCAAGTATGCAGATTTGGACTATGCCCGAAAGGCGTACTCTATTTTTGTAGAAGATTTAAAGAAAAGTCCTACAACAAGAGCATGCATCTTTGGAACGCTCCATGTGGAGGCTACCGAGCTTCTTATGGATCTTCTGGAAGAAACAGGCCTTAAAACCTTTGTAGGCAAAGTAAATATGGACCGGAACGGTCCTGCCGTCCTTCAGGAAAAAAGTGCAGAAGAATCTGCCGCATCCACGGTCCGCTGGCTGTCCGATACTGTCGGCAAATATCAGAATACCAGACCGATCCTCACTCCAAGATTCACTCCTTCCTGTTCAGACGAACTGATGAAAAAGCTGGCAGAGATCCAGAAGGAGTATCACCTTCCTGTTCAATCTCATCTGTCCGAAAACATGGGTGAGATTTCCTGGGTACAGGAACTTTGTCCGGAAACTTCATTTTACGGAGAAGCCTATGATCAGTTCGGACTTTTTGGCGGAGAAGGCTGTCCTGCTGTTATGGCCCATTGCGTCCATTCTCCTCAGGCAGAAATAGAACTTATGAAAAAACGCGGCGTGTATATTGCTCACTGTCCTCAGTCCAACACCAACCTTTCCTCTGGAATTGCACCGATAAGAGAATATCTGGACAAGGGACTCCATGTTGGTCTGGGCACCGACATTGCCGGCGGCCACTCCCTTTCCATGCTCCGCGCCATTGCAGATGCCGTACAGGTATCAAAACTGCGCTGGCGGCTGGTCGATGACCGTCTGAAGGCACTTACCTTTGAAGAGGCTTTTTACCTGGCAACTATGGGCGGAGGAGAATTTTTTGGAAAAGTTGGAAGTTTCCAGAAAGATTATGCATTTGACGCCGTGATCCTGGATGACAGCTTTTACCGTCATCCCCAGCCTTTAAGCGTAAGAGATCGTCTGGAACGCCTGATTTATCTTTCTGATGACCGCTGCATAAAAGGGAAATACGTTTCCGGAAGGGAACTGTTTTAATATTTTTCTAAAAAAGGGGGTATCATTATGAAACTCGACAAAATTTTTCACCTGAAAGAAAACCACACAGACGTGAAAACCGAGGTGATCGCAGGTATCACCACCTTTATGACCATGGCTTATATCCTGGCTGTAAACCCAAATATTCTGGAAGCCTCCGGAATGGATCGGGGCGCCATCTTTACGGCAACTGCACTGGCATCCTTTATTGCCACCTGCCTGATGGCTCTTTTATCCAACTATCCTTTCGTTCTGGCTCCCGGCATGGGACTGAATGCGTATTTTGCCTACACAGTTGTCCTTGGCATGGGATACAGCTGGCAGCAGGCACTGGCAGCTGTTTTCGTAGAAGGTCTTATTTTCATCCTTCTGTCCCTGACCAATGTCCGTGAAGCAATTTTTAATTCCATTCCCATGAACCTGAAACATGCGGTTTCTGTCGGAATCGGTCTTTTTATTGCTTTTATTGGTCTTCAGAATGCCAAAATCGTAATTAATAATGATTCTACACTGGTAGGCGTTTTTTCCTTTAAAAGCTCTGCACAGAACGGAACCTTCAACAGCGAAGGAATCACTGTCCTTCTTGCTCTGATCGGCGTGCTGATCACTGCTGTTCTTCTTGTAAAAAACGTAAAAGGAAGTATTTTATGGGGTATCCTGATCACATGGCTGCTGGGTATCATCTGTCAGTTTACCGGTCTGTATAAACCAAATCCAGAGCTTGGATTCTTCAGCCTCCTTCCTGATTTTTCCAGAGGCATCAGCGTACCAAGCATGGCTCCTACCTTTATGAAAATGGACTTTTCCATTGTATTTTCACTGGACTTTATAGTGATCATGTTTGCATTCCTGTTTGTTGACATGTTTGATACTCTGGGAACTCTTATCGGTGTAGCTTCTAAAGCAGATATGCTGGATAAAGACGGAAAGCTTCCAAGAATTAAAGGCGCCCTCCTTTCCGACGCTGTTGGTACTTCTGTAGGCGCTGTGTGCGGTACATCTACTGTAACTACTTTTGTTGAAAGTGCCTCCGGTGTGGCAGAGGGCGGACGTACCGGTCTTACCGCTCTGGTAGCCGGACTGCTGTTTGGTCTTTCTTTGTTCCTGTCGCCGATCTTCCTTGCCATTCCGTCCTTTGCAACGGCTCCGGCTCTGATCATAGTTGGCTTTATGATGCTTACTTCTATCACAAAGATCGATTTTAGCGACTATACAGAAGCTATTCCGTGCTTTATTGCCATTATTGCAATGCCGTTTATGTACAGTATTTCCGAGGGTATTGCAATGGGTGTGATCTCCTATGTTGTGATCAATCTCATCTCCGGTAAAGCAAAAGACAAAAAGATCAGTGTACTGATGTATGTTCTGGCAGTACTTTTTGTACTGAAATACATTTTCCTGTAAATCCGGACTCATCTATAAGGCTGGGGCTTTCTGCCCCGGCCTCTTTTTTGTATTTTCCATTGTAAAGCGTTTCCTACAATGATATAATGTTTTTTATATTGCTTATCGAGGAGAATTTCTTATGAAAATATTTATTGTCATGGGTATCGGGATTCTGATCGGCAGATTCCTTATGATAGGAAAGTTAAAAAAATGGAATGAACGGCTTGCTATACTGTGTACCCTTCTGCTGATTTTTTCTATGGGTGTCATGCTTGGACAGAAGGAAAATTTCATCAGCGAACTGTCTTCTCTCGGACTGAAAAGCTTTCTTTTTTTCCTGATTCCTACAGCGGCTTCCATTATTATTGTTTATATTCTGACCAGACGTTTCATTGACAAAAAAGATACAAAGGGGAATGACAAATGATCGTTATACTAACATTTTTCGCACTGGTTTTTGGGCTTTTCTGCGGTCTGTCCGGAACAGAATCCGAGATCATCCGCTTTATCAGCAAAAATTCCGATATGATCCTGTACATTCTGATGTTTTCTGTCGGTATCAGCATCGGCATGCATAACGGAATCCTGAAAAAAATACGTCAGTATCACCTGAAGATTCTGATCATCCCTCTTGGAATCACTGCCGGTTCTATTCTTGGCGGCCTCCTTTGTTCACTGATCCTGAAGCTTCCTTTAAACCAGGGAGCTGCTGTTGCCAGCGGCATGGGCTGGTACAGTCTGGCAGGAGTTACCATCAGCCGTCTGGGCGGAGCAGAGCTTGGAAGTATTGCTTTTATGAGTAATCTTATGAGAGAGTTTTTTTCCTTTTTCCTGATCCCCATAATCGCAGCAAAGCTCAATTACTGCACCTGTATCGCACCGGCCGCAGCCACCAGCGAAGATACCACCCTTCCGGTACTTTTGAAATACACAGACGAAGAAACAGTAGTTCTGTCTGTTCTTAACGGAATGCTGTGCTCTTTTTTTGTGCCAATATTAATTACCTTTTTCTTTCATATTGGATAAAAGATGCCAAGAAAAATGAAAAGACCGTTACATCTGTAACGATCTTTTTTGTTTAATCAAGCTGTCCATCAGCTGTCATACGCTCTTTAATTCTCTCAAAACTTTCTTCACTGATATCATGTTCCATTTTACATGCATCTGTCTTTGCAATATCTGACGGAACCCCCAGACTTTCCAGCATTTTTGTAAGGATTGTATGCCTTTCATAAACTCTATTGGCAATCTCAGCCCCCTTATCAAGAAGAGTGACTGTTCCATATCGGTCCATAGCAATATATCCATCTTCCCTCAAAAGCTTCATAGCATGGCTGACACTGGGTTTCGAAACTGACAGCATTGAAGCAATATCCACAGAACGGACACTGTTGCCTTTTTGTGATAAAATGAGGATTGCTTCCAGATAGTCCTCCGCCGATTCTCTGATCTGCATAAAAACACCTCCCATTCCGCTTATTTTATCATAATATCTGACAGATTTCAACCAACAGTCAGCTCTGTTCACAGCCGCTGCTGTCCAATACTGCTTTGCACAGCAGCGAACCAAAACTCCGTTCCTGACTGCCTGAGGCAATAGAATTTACTTGTCATCTCCTGTCAGACGAAGAGTATCCCTGATCTCCTCCACATTCATATCCAGGATCACTGCAAGCTCTCCGATACTAAAAGCGCTTTCTCCGTCTTCCTCATCTTCAGAAAGCTCTCGGACTGCGCTCTCCAGCTTCTCCACTCTTGCCACCAGACTATCGTCTTCAAACTTCCTCTGGTTCTGTTCCCTGCAGGCGTCCATAATTCCTTTTTTCACCTGTTCCAGCAGCCATATCTCATCTCTGCATTCTGTTCCCGCCAGTCCAAGAGCCTGAACAAGGCTGACATTTGCTTCCTGGATCAGATCTGCCAGAAAGATTTCCTCTTCATTGAGCTCAACGGCAAGCTCTGCCGCTTTTTTCATATATTTTGCAGCAAGTGTCTGGGCTGCATCACTTTTTCCTTCCGCCAGACGTTCAAAAAGAGTCTCGGCTTCCGGGAAGGTTTCCTCATCCGGCAGGCTTTCCATATATTCTTTCAAGTATGCTTCTTCCTCCGGTGTAAGAGGAATCTGTTTCTTTTCTTTCTCTGTTTCCGGGCTGCTTTCTATTCCTGTCCCTTCTATTTTAATCCCCTGACCTGTAAGATATTTCAGAACCCCGCCAAGCTGATCGTGGTTCAGTTCCATTCCTTCAAGAGTTTCACGAATCTGTAGCGCCTGGATCGTATTTCCCTGTTCTTTTGCCAGAGTCTGCATTTTTTTCAATTTTTCCTGAAATTCACGGACATCCATTCTCTTTCTCCTTTATGTGATAAAAGTAAATTTTTCTGTAGTTAGCTTTCTTAAGCATTCCTATTATATCATCTCCAAAAGCTCTTTCCAACAGAAAAGAATCTTTTCCCATACAGACAGACCATTACGCTCCGGATTATTTCTCAAGACTTTTAATCAATGCAAGATTGTATTTTTCGTAAGGATTCAGAACATCATCTTCTATTGCGTCAAATTCTTCCGGTTCATATTTGGGAACATACCAGGTCTGTGCATCAAAATACGCCTGAATTTCTGCTGTCTTAAACCTTCTCCCATATCTGGCATAAATCTCATTTCTTGCCAGACGAAGCTGTTCCCCGGTAAGATTCATACGGATCAGCTGCTCTTCTGTCAGATATTCAGTACTGCTGTTTGGCAGAATGTAATTTCCGGATACTGAATTACCTGTATTAGAAGTCTGTGTCTCTCCTGAGCCTCTGTTCTTCAAAAGCGTAATCGCTTCCCAATTTGCATAAACGTTTTCATCATCAGGATGAAAATTCATTTCATAAAAATCTCCGGCAATATCTACCGTAAAATATCCTCCTCTTCTGCCTGACCCCATCAGCTTATTTCCATAGAAACGCCATGGTCCAGCAGCCTCACTTATATGAGTATAATCTCCTATCTGATATACATTCCCGTTATTGTTTCCATAAATGGTAATTCCATATCCCAGGTCAGGCACAAAAGTATCTGCATCCTGTTCAGGGAAACTGTCTGATATAATCAGTATCGGCTCCTGGTTTTCGCCTGCAGGAAGAATAGCATAATACGAACCAACACCATTTGTTTTCAAAAACTCCTCGTAAGGATTTTCTTCAAATAGTTCAGATAAACCCGACTGTTCCGGTTCCGAAACAGCGCATTCCTGGATTTCTCCTATCTGAGATGTGTAATCCTCAAGATCGATCCAGAATCCCTCAAGATCACCGGAGGGGTTTGCCCACCATTCATTAACCACAGCTGCATCCAGTCTGTCTCCACGTATCAGCCTTACCAGCAAATAACAATAAGGATCCTGGCTCACCGTAGAATAAAAAGTATAACCGTCTCCGCCCAGCCGTTCAGCCTGGAAGCCCAGTGACTGATAAGCTTCGATCATACCTATGACATTCTGACTGTAATTGTCGTCATACAACGGTTCGGGATCCAGACTGAACAGGCAATCTGCTTCTAAACCAGATCCTCCATAATACAGATCAGAAGTCTGTTCCATTTCTTTGAAGCAGTCTCCATCATAGGTATATCCCATAAAATACCATTCGTATCCTGTTGCCAGATATTTAGAAGAACGATTGCATTCATAAAAAAACTGATACTGTCCATTCGCTTTTCTTAAAAACAGATTCCCTTCAAATCCGGCATACCCTGAATCAGACATTGTTGTCATCTCATCAGGCATACCCTGAAAATCGTAACGCACCAGTTCAAACATATCGGAAATAATCCAGGAATCTTCCTGCTGCTCATACATAGACACCCTGACACTTTTTTCCGTTTCCTGAATATCTTCCCGGCCTTCATAA
>URWL01000109.1 GCA_900551465.1 uncultured Blautia sp.
TGTAAGATGGGTCCGAAAGAATCTCCTGATACCCAACCGGTGCGGTATTAAATACTAATTCTGTTATTTTTTCTTCCTGGCTGCCAAAACTATAACCATAATATTGGCTTCCATCTTCCAGGATCAACTTTTTATTCCATTTTTCCATCTGTTTCATTCACCTTTCGGATAATTTTCGTTCAAATCGGTCCTTTCGGACATCTGCAGGAATACTGGTGGCATAATTCCCACTAAAACAGGCATCACAATATGCATCAGTTCCTACCAGCTCATGAAGGCGTTCCAGCGGAAGATAGCCAAGAGAATCCACCCCAATAAGCATGGCGATTTCTGTCTCCCCATGATGAGATGCAATAAGATTTTCTTCCGAATCAATGTCCGTACCATAATAACATGGATGCAGAAACGGAGGAGCAGAGATTCTCAGATGTATTTCTTTTGCACCCGCCTCCCTTAAAAGACTTACAAGCTGTCTGCTGGTGGTTCCTCTTACAATGGAATCATCGATTAAAACCACTCGTTTTCCCTGGATAACCGATTGGATGGGACTTAACTTCATCCGCACCAGGTCGAGCCGTTCTTTTTGACCGGGCGAAATAAAAGTTCTCCCAATGTATTTGTTTTTAACCAGCCCGATTCCATAAGGGATTCCCGAAGCTTTAGAAAATCCAAGTGCTGCGTCCAGACCGCTGTCCGGGACACCGATTACAATATCTGCCTCGACCGGTTTTGTCTGTGCCAGTAATCTCCCAGCCTGAATCCTGGCTGCTGAAACAGAGACCTTATCAATCACAGAATCCGGTCTGGCAAAGTAAATATATTCAAATATACAGGTCTTCTGTTTCCGGGTGCCGCAGTGTTCCCGCCGTGACTCAAGTCCCTCCTCACTAAACACCAGGATTTCTCCCGGAAGAAGATCCCTGATCAGCTCTGCACCTACAGCTGTCAGAGCACAGCTTTCTGAAGCAGCCACATAAGAACCGTCCGGCATTTTCCCGTAGCAAAGGGGACGGAATCCATAAGGATCTCTCACTGCAATCATTTTTGCAGAAGACATTAATATAAGAGAATAAGCTCCTTCCAAAGAAAACATTGCACGGCTTACTGCTTCCTCAATACTGGGGGCAGTAAGCCTTTCCCTGATAATCATATATGCAATGGTTTCTGTATCACTGGTAGTATGAAAAATTGCTCCTGATAATTCCAATTTATCACGAAGTTCTAATGCATTGCTTAAATTTCCATTATGTGCCAGCGCCATTTTTCCTTTCTGATGATTTACCTCTATCGGCTGACAATTATTTCGGATATTTCCTCCTGTGGTTCCATACCGTACATGTCCCACAGCCATAGTCCCTTCGGAAAGATGTGCCAGAGTATCTTTAGAAAACACTTCGCTTACAAGCCCCAGATCCTTATAAGAAGAAAACACACCGTCATCATTTACAACAATGCCGCAGCTTTCCTGTCCTCTGTGCTGAAGTGCGTAGAGACCATAATAAACCATTTTTCCAAGATTTCTTCTTTTTCTGCTTAGAATTCCAAACACTCCACATTCTTCATGAACTGCCATATCTGATCACTCCTCTTGTTTACATTTTCCACATAAAGCCGCTGAAATGAATCCCTGAAACAACGGATGCGGCCGGTTAGGACGGCTGGTAAATTCTGGATGGAACTGCACGCCAATATAAAAAGGATGATCTGTCAGTTCAATAGCTTCTACCAAATGGTCATCCGGGGAAGTTCCGCTGATTACCAGACCTGCATCCGTGAGCAGTCTGCGGTACTGGTTATTAAATTCATAGCGGTGGCGATGACGCTCCTGAATGACTGTACACTGATAGCAGTGTTCCATCTGTGTTCCCGGTTGGATCACACAGGGGTAATTTCCAAGGCGGAGAGTACCGCCCTTGTCGATATCATCACTTTGACCCGGCATAAAATCAATAACCTTGTCCCTGCACTGCTCATCAAATTCCCCGGAATGTGCTTCCGGCAGCCCTGCCGCATGTCTTGCGTATTCAATAACGGCAATCTGCATGCCAAGACAGATCCCAAAATAAGGAATCCGGTTTTTTCTGGCATATTCAGCCGCAGTGATCATTCCTTCAATCCCCCTGTTTCCAAAACCGCCGGGTACAATGATCCCCTGTATTCCCTGGAAAACCTGGGCAACATTTTCTTTCGTAATGCTCTCTGAGTCGATCCAGTGAATGCGGACATAGGCATTCTGCTCATAGCCTGCGTGATTTAAAGCTTCCACTACGGACAAATATGCATCATGAAGCTTTACATATTTCCCAACCAGTCCGATATGCACTTCCTGAGAACGGTTTTTTATCTGCTCAACCATTTTTCTCCAGTCTTCAAGACGGGCTTCCTTGGCATCTAAATGAAGCTCTCTGCAGACCACAGAAGAAAAACCGGACTGCTCCAGCATAAGGGGCGCTTCATATAAATTAGACAGCGTGCGGTTTTCTATAACACAGTCTGGCTTCACATTGCAGAAAAGAGAAATCTTCTTAAAAATAGATTCCTCCAAAGGTTTATCGCACCGAAGTACGATGATATTCGGATGAATTCCCATTCCCTGCAGCTCCCTTACAGAGTGCTGCGTAGGTTTTGATTTATGTTCATCTGAACCGCTTAGATAGGGAACCAGTGTCACATGAATAAACAGACTGTTTTCCCGTTTCACCTCCAGTGAAATCTGCCTGACCGCTTCTAAAAAAGGCTGGGATTCAATATCTCCAATGGTTCCTCCGATTTCTGTGATCACCACATCTGCGTCCGTCTGTTTCCCTACATGATAGATAAATTCTTTAATTTCATTGGTGATATGCGGAATCACCTGAACAGTAGATCCCAGATATTCACCTCTTCGTTCTTTATTTAGAACATTCCAATAGATTTTTCCTGTAGTCAGATTGGAGTACTTATTTAGATTTTCATCAATAAACCTTTCATAATGGCCCAGATCCAGATCTGTCTCTGCACCGTCTTCTGTAACAAAAACCTCTCCGTGCTGATATGGACTCATAGTCCCCGGATCCACATTAATATAAGGATCTAATTTCTGAGCAGCCACCTTATAGCCTCTGGCTTTTAAAAGCCGTCCAAGAGAGGCTGCTGTGATTCCTTTTCCAAGCCCGGATACCACGCCTCCTGTTACAAAAATATACTTTGTCATAAATATATCATTCCTCTTTCTACTTTTATTTTCCACTTTCTCCATAGTTTGAAAGAACTCTGGCAGAAGGATCATTGACATTACAGCCCTCCCACTCCCTGTTGGGCATCCAGAAGCCGGCGATCATTTTTGACTGACCCGGATAATATTTCTCAAAGATTTCTCTGTACAACAGGGATTCTTTGGTAAAGGGGCGTGCATGGTCATACTTTTCTGATAATGTTTCCATTTGCTGATCTGTATAAACAGATTCTGCATATTCTTTCAGATAATCTACCATGGAATGACCTACTGCATCTGAAAAAGCCGCTTTTTCTCTCCACAGGATTTCTTCCGGAAGATACTGGTCAGCCTGAAATGCATGACGGAGGAGATATTTTCCTTTTCCGTAGTGATTCATTTTCAGTTCCGGATTTACTGACATAACATAAGTCACAAAATCCAGATCCCCAAAAGGAACCCTCGCTTCAAGAGAATTGGCAGATACACAGCGGTCTGCCCTGAGCACATCATACATATGAAGTTCCCGGATTCTTTTCACAGATTCGTTTTGAAAAGCCTCCGGGTCAGGGGCAAAATCTGTATATTTATATCCAAATAATTCATCTGAAATTTCGCCGGTAAGAAGTACTCGGATGTCTGTCTGTTCATGAATGGCTTTACAGACTAGGTACATACCCATAGATGCCCGTATTGTAGTGATGTCATAAGTTCCCAGCACCTGTATCACTTCTTCCAGTGTGTCGATTACTTCCTCAGGCGTCATGTAAATTTCCGTATGATCGCTTCCAATATACTCTGCCGTCTGCCTTGCATACTTTAAATCAATCGCATCTTCACGCATACCAATGGCAAACGTACGGATTGGTTCCTGTTTTTCTATTGCTGCAATTGCACAGACAAGGGAGGAATCCAATCCGCCTGAAAGAAGAAATCCCACCTTAGAGTCTGCTACAAGCCGTTTCCTTACTCCTGCAATCAGCAGATCATGAATATTACGACAGACGGTTTCCAAATCATCCCGGCATATGTGTTCTGTTTTGGTTATATCGCAATAACAGATAAAACTGCCGTTTTTATAATAATATCCAGGCGGAAAAGGCATGACTTTGTCTGTTAGTCCTACCAGATTTTTGGCTTCACTGGCAAACAGAATCACACCTTTTTCGTCATATCCGTAATAAAGAGGACGGATTCCTATGGGATCTCTTGCTGCAATATATTCCCCTGTTTCTCCGTCATAGAGAATGCATGCGAATTCTGCATCCAGCATGGCAAACATATCTGTGCCGTATTCCTTATACAGGGGCAGAAGGATTTCACAGTCTGAATCACTTGCAAAGGTATAACGGCGGGATAAATCCTCTTTCATCTTTTCAAACCCATAAATTTCTCCGTTGCAGACCACATAACTGTCATCCAGACGGAAAGGCTGCATCCCGGACGGTGTCAGTCCCATAATGGCCAGTCTGTGAAATCCAAGAAGACCATTTCCCGTATCGACGATCCGGCTGTCATCCGGACCTCTGGAAATAGTTTTTTTGAAACCTTCCTTAAATTTATCTAAATCGGCTCCCAGACCGCAATATCCCATAATCGAACACATATTTTTTTACCTCCATTTCCGGAACCTGTTCCATGGCTCTCACCTTCCCATATCTGCTGTAAACAGTCGCTCTTTTTTATTATTTTACACTGAAAAGAAGATCTCCATATGTTGGGAAAGGCCAGTATTTTTTTGCCGTGACAGTTTCTGCCTCATCACATGCAATTCTCAGCTCCTGCATTCTGGTTAATACTGTATCCCTGATCTGACAGGACTGCTTCTCAATATCTTTCGTATCCTGAAGTTCTATCAGTGCATTTTCCAGTGCATCTGTCCTTACTGCCATCTGATCTGTAAGTGTAGAGAGTTTTTTTATCAGGCTGTGTTCATAACGGCATGCCAATGTTTCATCGACACTTTTTTTTGCAGAAGCTGTCCCGGCCAGTTCCATTGCGTAGGCTTCCACCGCCGGAATGATTTCTCTCTTTGCCATGTCAACCATGGTATTTGCTTCTATTACAATGGTCTTGCAGTAATTTTCAAGCATAATCTCACATCTTGATTCCAGCTCTGCCTTAGAAAATACTTTATGTGAAGTAAGCATCCTGACATTTTTTTCATCCAGCAGGTGCGGCATACAGTCAGGTGTTGACGGATAGTTCAGAAGGCCTCTTTTTTCCGTTGCTTCTTTTATCCATGCGTCATCATAACCATTTCCATTGAAAATAATCCTTTTATGGTCTTTGATTGTTTTACGAATCATGGCATGAAGGGTTTCTTCAAAATTTTCTGCGTTTTCCAGTCTGTCCGCATAGATTTTCAGGCTTTCTGCCACTGCGCTGTTAAGCATCATATTGGCACATGCAATGCTGTTGGAAGAACCCAGCATACGGAATTCAAATTTATTTCCTGTAAAAGCAAAGGGTGAGGTACGGTTTCTGTCTGTATTATCCCGATTGAATTTTGGAAGTACATCCACACCCAGCTTCATCTGCGTTTTTTCCGCTCCTGCGTAGGGAATATCTTTTTCAATAGCCTCTAAAACACCGTTCAGCTCATCTCCAAGGAACATGGACACCACAGCAGGCGGAGCTTCATTCGCCCCCAGACGGTGATCGTTTCCTGCCGTTGCCACAGACAGCCTCAGAAGATCCTGATAATCATCCACGGCTTTGATCACTGCACACAGAAACAATAAAAACTGGGCGTTTTCATAAGGTGTTTCCCCAGGTGACAGCAGGTTTACGCCTGTATCCGTGGAGATAGACCAGTTATTATGCTTTCCGCTTCCATTCACTCCTGCGAATGGTTTCTCGTGAAGAAGACATACCAATCCATGACGTGCCGCTACTTTTTGCATAATTTCCATGGTCAGCTGATTGTGATCCGTAGCAATGTTGGTGGTTGTATAGATAGGAGCCAGTTCATGCTGTGCCGGAGCCACTTCATTATGCTGTGTCTTGGCAAGGATTCCAAGCTTCCAGAGCTCCTCATTCAGGTCTGCCATGTAGGCCTCCACCCTTGGCTTGATCACGCCGAAGTAATGGTCGTCCATCTCCTGTCCTTTCGGAGGCCTTGCACCAAACAAGGTACGTCCGGTAAATTGAAGGTCTTTTCTTTGATCATACATTTCCTTTGTAATCAGGAAGTATTCCTGTTCCGGTCCTACAGAAGTGGTGACATACGATACCTTTTCATTGCCAAAGAGACGGAGAATCCGAAGCGCCTGCTTATTCAAGGCCTTCATAGAACGAAGCAGAGGTGTTTTCTTATCCAGAGCTTCTCCTCCATAAGAACAAAATGCCGTTGGAATGCATAAGGTTTTTCCTTTAATAAATGCATAGGAAGTAGGGTCCCATGCAGTGTATCCTCTTGCCTCAAAGGTGGCTCTTAATCCCCCTGAAGGGAAAGAAGATGCATCCGGCTCTCCTTTGATCAGTTCTTTTCCGGAGAATTCCATGATAACGCCTCCGTTGGGAGAAGGAGAAATAAA
>URWL01000110.1 GCA_900551465.1 uncultured Blautia sp.
ATCCACGTCACATCCCGGCGCATGATAGTTTGGGAATGGCCAGTGGATAAAGTACAGATCCACATAGTCGCACTGCAGGTCCTGGATGCTTTTTCTGCAGGCTTTTTCTACATCTCTGTGCATGTCGTTCCATACCTTTGTCATAATAAAGAGATCTTTTCTCTCCACAACGCCCTGGTCAAAAGCGTCCTTAAATACCTTTCCGATCTGCACCTCATTGCCATAGCAGGCAGCGCAGTCAAACATTCGGTAACCACAGCGTACTGCACCGGCTACTGCTGCAGAAACGTCTTCTGCGGAAACACGGTCGGAACCAAAGGTTCCCATTCCCACACAGGGAACTTTCTCACCGGAAGGAAGAGTTACTTTTGGCACAAGTGCCGGATTAATAAATTCTGCCATCTTTTTTTCTCCTTTTTTATATTTCCTAATGAGTTCTGCTTATTGAAACAGTTACTCATTACAGTTTCGTAATCTTAATCTCAGGAAGCAGGTTTTCCATATCCTCCATACAGAAAAAACCGGTTTCCTCCCGCATAGCCGCAGCTGCGGAAACAGCACTTGCCTTTCTCAGCATTTCCGGAATGGACAGTCCCTCCTCCATGCCAATGGCAAATCCCGCGATCATGGCATCGCCGCAGCCTACTGTATTTACCGCATCAATTTTCGGCACCTCTGCCCGAAATGTCCCCTCTTCTCCCACAACAAGGGAACCATCCGCACCAAGGGAAACCGCCACAATCTCCACACCGTTTCTGTGAATCTCTTTTGCAGCCTCAATGATATCAGAAATATTATCGCAGATTTTTCCTGTCAGCATCCGGATCTCGTCAATATTGGGCTTGATCAGGGTGGGCGCCGCCTGGATCCCCATTTCCAGAAGCTGACCGCTGGTATCCAGAATAACCGGCTTTCCAGCTTCCTTTACAATTCTAACCAGACGCTGATAGGCAGTTCCGTCCAGTCCTTTTGGTACACTTCCAGACATTGCCACAATTTTTGCCTCTGTTACAAGAGTTCGAAATTTTTGCTCAAATCCTTCAAATTCCCTTTCTGTAAGTGTAAAACCCGGCTCCAGAAATTCTGTCTGTACATGATTTACTTCATCCCAGATATTAATGCAGGAACGGCTTTCTGCCTCCACATGATAGAATTCACTTTTGATTCCAAATGGCTTCAGGGAGTCCTCAATATAATTTCCTGCATGACCGCCTACAAATCCGGTTGCCACAACCTCCGCTCCGTATATAGAAGCCGGCTTGGAAACATTCAGACCTTTGCCTCCAGGAACATAGGAACATTCTTTTACCCGATTTACCTGCCCTTCCTGATATCCTTCCACTACATACCGCTTATCAATGGCTGCGTTTAAAGTTACTGTAAGTATCATCTTAATTTTCCTCGTTTGATAAAAGAATCTTTCCCTTTACAAGACCCGGGGTTTTATAAAGCTGAAAGGCCTCCTGGGCCTGGCTCATAGGAATCTTTTTGTAAATAAATCCAGGATCGAATTTCAGCTGTCCGGTTGCAAAATAATGAGCGGTAAGCTCCCATTCCTTTCCCGGGAACGGAGCGCTGTAGGACATCCATGAACCCGTAAGTTTAAATTCCTTACGATTCATATTTTCCCACTGTGCCGGAGTAAAGGAAAGTTCCTGATGAGGAGTACCGATAAAGCATACATGTGCTTTGTTTGCCGCCAGTTCAAATGCCATATGCATCGTCGGAACCTGACCTGCTGTTTCAAATACATAGCCGTATCCTTTGTTTTCAGTAATCTCCATAGCGGTTTTCATGTAATCTTCTTTTGTAGTGTTTACCACTTCGTCTGCACCAAGACGTTTCGCCAGTTCCAGGCGCTCGTCGCTGATGTCAAAGACAACCACCTTTTTGGAACCAAAAATCTTTGCCCACTGCATAGTAAACATACCAATGGTACCGCCTCCAAGAATTGCAACACATTCACCACCCTGATAGTCATTCTGCAAAAGACCGTGAAGAGCTACTGTAGAAGGCTCAAACATAGCCCCCTGCTCGTAGGAAATGGAGGCATCAAAGGGAACTGCGTTCTGTTCCGGAACTACCACATAATCTGCATTGCTTCCCTGTTCTCTGGAGCCGATAAAACTGTAATGTTTACAAAGCGAATAATTTCCCTTCTGGCAGTCCTCACATTTCATACAGGGTACAAGAGGAGCTCCTGAAACACGGTCTCCAACCTTCACCTTTTTGACACCCTCTCCAATCTCTACTACGTCACCGGAAAACTCATGTCCCAAAACAATGGGATAAAAATGTACGCCATTGTGAAGT
The DNA here is from genome assembly GCA_900551465.1 of uncultured Blautia sp. Taxonomy (GTDB): domain Bacteria; phylum Bacillota; class Clostridia; order Lachnospirales; family Lachnospiraceae; genus Blautia_A. Next base: position 2,314 of record URWL01000110.1, read on the forward strand.
ACCCGTGGGATATCAGAACCACATATTCCGGAATAACGAACCTTGATCTTCACATAACCCGGTTTTACCTGAGGCTCCGGAATCTCCTGATACTGCACATCCTCATTTGCCACAACAACTGCTGCTTTCATTATAAAAACACTCCTTCCATTTCTTTATGCTTTTTTCATAAGACCGGATAAAGACCGGTATAATTCCAGATAAGTTTCATAATTTTTGTCATATACTGCTTTTTTCTCCGGATCTGGCTGATGTTTTCTGGTCACCTTTACCGTCTCAGCTACTGCTTCTTCATAATCCTTGTAAAATCCTGTGCCCACACCTGCCAGAAGCGCTGCCCCCAGAGTGGTTGCCGTATCTGAAGCAGGAACTGCCATTGTTTTTCCTGTAACGTCTGATTTGATCTGCGTCCAGAGAAGGGAGTTTGCAGATCCTCCCATAGCCCGAAGGATTTCTGCCTTCGCACCGGCTTCTTCTGCTGTTTCCAGATTATGACGGAGAGAAAACGCCACTCCTTCCATACAGGCACGTACCATATGACCCTTTGTCTTAGAAAAATCAAGTCCGTAAAATACACCTTTTGCATAAGGATTCCATATAGGTGACCGCTCTCCGGCCATATAAGGAAGGAATACAAGTCCATCACATCCAGGTTTTACTTTTTCAGCGATCTCATTAAGCTGATCCAAAGAAGAGATTCCTGTCTGCTCTCTCATCAAACGCTCGTAATCCGCAAATTCTCTCTCAAACCAGCGCATAACACCGCCTCCTCCTGTAGTTCCGCCCTGAAGGAGCCACTTTCCCGGGATCACATGGAATCCCAGAATCAGACGGGGGTCTGCCTGATATTTTTCAATGCAGATACTCATTCCTCCAGCCTGCCCGCCCTGTTCCTGTGTCTCTCCAGAATGTATCACACCTGCGCCTAAGGTTCCGCAGGCTGCGTCCAGACCGCCTGCTGCCACAGGAGTGCCTTCTGCAAGTCCAGATTCCTCTGCTGCTTTTTTTGTTACTGTTCCTATAATACGATCACTGGGAACAATTTCCGGAAGAAAATCCCTGGGAATTCCCATTTTCCTGCACATTTCTTCATCCCACTGTCCGGTACGCATATTAAAACAGTGGAGTCCGTATCCCTGGGAAAGATCCTGTGATATCTGACCAGTCAGTTTAAAAGCAATGTAACTGTTGGACTGGAGAATCTTATAGATTTTACTGTACACCTCCGGAAGATTTTCCTTATACCAGAGAATCTTTGCCGTAGTGTAAGAAGGCTGAAGGGAATTTCCGGCAATACGAAAAATTTCATCTTCCCCAATTTCTTCATTTAAACGGTCACAGATGGACTGTGCTCTGGTATCCATCCAGATAGGCGTATTAGTCAGTACTTTTCCACCTTTGTCAATAGCAATAGCAGACCAGCTTTGTCCGTCGATTCCCACTCCGGCAATCTCCTCCGGCTGGATGCCTGCTTTTCGGATTACCTGGCGAACTGCTTCACAGACAGCACTCCACCATTCCTCCGGATTCTGTTCTGCCCATCCTTCTTCCGGATAATATACCGGGTACTCGCCGTTTGCCGCTGCAAGAACCTGTCCTTTTCTGTCAAAAAGAGCTGCTTTACAGGCACTTGTTCCAATGTCGATTCCAAGCAAATATAATTGTTTCATTTTTCTCCCTTTCTGATCTGTGCAACAGACTTTCCATGGATAATAGCTGCCTCCAGTTTTTCTGTCTGATAAGGAGACGATCCGTCATTTTTTTCCAGACGGGACAACATAAGCCCTGCTGCTTTTTCAGCAATCTTCTCTGTGGGCTGGGATACAATGGTCAGTTTCGGATTACATGCCCTGGCAAAAGAAAGATTATCAAAACCAACCAGGGAAATCTGATCCGGAATCCGGATTCCCAGTTCATTGCTGCCTATTACAGCGCCCAGGGTCATCTCATAGTTGGTCACAAATACCGCCGTCATTTCCGGGTTTCTTTTCACCAGCTCCTCCATGGCACGGACACCGCCCTGGATTGTATAATCCCCATGGACTACCAGAGATTTCTTTATTGGTATTCCCAGCTCATTTAACTCACTGTAATACCCTCGCAGCCTTTCCTGCGCTGTGGAAATTTCTTCCGGGCCACCGATAATCCCGATGTTCCGATGTCCGTTTTCGTAAAGAAGCCTTACTGCATCTATGGCAGCCTGCTCATTATCCACAAGAACACTGTCGCAGGAAACGCCCTGTATCTTACGGTCGATCAGAACGATCGGCTTTCCAGTTTTCTGGAACTCCTTCAAATGACCGCCCTCTGCATCAACGGGCATATTGATGATCCCATCCACCCTTTTCCGGCTTAAAAAATCAACTGCTTCATGCTCCAGTTTCCTGTCGGTACGGCAGTCACAGACAATCGTTGCATACCCATGATTTCTCAGGATATCCTCCATTCCGGTAATGATCTCCGCACAAAACACATTATTCAGCTCAGGTATCACCACACCGATGGTTTTTGTGGCATTTGTTTTCAGATTTCTGGCAACCTCGTTCACTTCATAATGAAGCTCTTCAATGGCTGCTTCAATCTTTTTTCTGTTTTTTTCTCTTACATTTCCTCCATTAAAGTAAGAAGAAATAGTCGCAAGCCCCAGTCCGGTAAGCTTTGCGATATCTTTCATGGTCGCTGCCATAAAAATCACCTCTGCATATTACCGTGTTTCAGGCTTTTCCGTCACAGCCGCAAACCTGCATACGATATTTTACCAGTTCTTTGACTGCCTGGATCGCAGCACGTCCGTAAACCTTTGGATCAATGGTATTCTCTTTTTCTGCAAAGATTTCTTTTACTGCCTTAGAATATGCCTCACGAAGCTCTGTGGCAAAATTCACTTTACAGATTCCCCGTCTTACACAATCTTTTACCTCTTCGTCACTTAAACCGGAAGCGCCATGAAGAACCAGCGGAATGTCTACAACCTTACGAATCTCACTGAGACGTTCTTTGTCAAGCACCGGTGTTCCTACATAAAATCCGTGTGCTGTTCCGATTGCCACTGCCAGAGATGTGACTCCTGTTCTCTCTGCAAATTCTTTTGCCTCCTGAGGATCTGTATTGGTATCAGCCTCAGCCTCCAGGTCATCTTCTTTTCCGCCCACTTTGCCAAGCTCTGCCTCACAGGGAATATTCAGCGCACGGGCCGCATCTGCCGTCTTTTTTGTGATTTCAACATTTCCTTCAAAATCAAATTTTGAACCATCGATCATTACAGATGTATATCCGGCTTTCATCGCCTGTACAGCCAGTTCAAAACTGCTGCCATGGTCCAGATGAAGGCAAACCGGAACGCTGGCTTTTTTTGCCTCTGCCGCTACGATTGCTCCATAAGTCTCTACTGTTCCGTATTTAATAGTAGATGGAGTTGTCTGGATCATAACAGGAGCATTTAACTCCTCTGCTGCTTCAATGATAGCCTTTACCATCTCCATATTCTCCGCATTAAAAGCGCCTACTGCATATCCGCCCTGCTGTGCTTTCAGCAGCATTTCTTCTGATGTTACAAGTGGCATGATGATGTCCTCCTTATTGTAAAATATGATCTGACTGTTTTCTGATTTCTGCTGCTTCAGATTCTTTCCAGAGCAAAAACCGAAACGTTTCTGTTTTGACCTCATTTTATAATACCGAAACGTTTCTGTCAACAGTAAAATATTCATCTTTTAAAGGAAAATATTCTCTTGAAACTTGAGAAGAACACAGGTAAAGTTTAGGATAGAAAAAAATGATCGGAGGTACTGAAATGTTAAAAGGAATTCCTGAAATTTTATCACCAGAATTATTAAAGGTATTATGTGAAATGGGTCACAGCGACCGTCTCGTTATCGCTGACGGAAACTTCCCGGTTGAATCCATGGGCAAAAATGCCATCACCATCCGTTGTGACGGTCACGGTGTTCCTGAGATCCTGGAAGCTATCCTGAAAGTATTCCCACTGGATACCTATGTAGAGAAACCGGTAAATCTCATGGAAGTTATGCCTGGTGATACTGTAGAAACACCAATCTGGGATACATACAAAGAAATCATCCGCAAGTATGATGACAGAGGCGATGCAGTAGTAGGCAATATCGAGCGTTTCAAATTCTATGATGAAGCTAAGACAGCTTACTGTATCATCTCTACCAGCGAGAAAGCTCTGTATGCAAATGTTATGCTTCAGAAAGGCGTTGTAATCAACGACTAAGCATTTGGATATATGACTGATCCGCCGGGGGTGCAGCAGATCAACGATATATGATAAATTCTTCAGGCAGCATAAGTTCCGAAGCCGGGGCTTATGCTGCTTTATTATTATATATCATTGACATCTTTTTCAAGAATCGCTATATTTTAGTTAAGCAACCT
>URWL01000111.1 GCA_900551465.1 uncultured Blautia sp.
TGGAATCATACCAGTAACCAGCTGTCGGAACGTCTTCTACTTCGTCGCCGTTAGCTGCTGCTGTCAGAGCGTAGATTGCATAGTATCCCATCATAAGAGGAGACTGTGTAACAGCACCAAGGAATGTGCCATCCTGTACAGCTGCTTTGATGATAGAACCAGCGTCGAAACCAACACCGATAACATCGCCTGCTGCTGCGTCAGAACCAAGAACGTTCAGGTTAGCGTTAGCTGCAAGAACACCCTCAGCTGCAACCTGGTTGGAACCGAAGATAGCGATGCAGTTTTCTTTAGAAAGGATAGCCTGAGCCTCTGTGGAGCAAAGCTCTACAGTTGTCTGAGCCGGAACTGCAACCTGGATAACAACGTCTGCATCTGCTTCTTTAGCATCTGCACCTTCTGCTGCGTTTACATAGAACTCGTTACCAGCAACTGCAACAGTTTTTCCATCAGCCTGGATAAGCTCGATCATCTTGTTGATGAATCCAGCACCACGCATCTGAATGTTCTGAGCTGTAGCATCCTGGTTAACCTCACCGATGATAACCTGACCTTCAGCGTTTGCAATAACGTCTTTGATTGCGCCATACATATTCTCAGCTGCTACTGCACCAGCCTGAGCATTGTCTGTAACAACCTCTGCTACTACAGATCCTTCCGGAGCGTCTGCAACACCTGTATCAAATGTTACAACCGGGATTCCGTCTGCTGCACATTTCTCAAGAGCTTCTGTTACAGAAGAAGTATCGCATGCTGCAAGTCCCATACCAACCGGTTTAGCTGCGATAGCTGTGTTGATCATGTTAACCTGGTCAGCGATATCAGACTCACTGTTCGGTCCCTGTGCTGTGAAAGTAACGCCCAGCTCATCAGCTGCTTTCTGCATACCTTCTACTGCTGCCTGCCAGTATGTAGACTGGAAAGATTTAACCATCATCGGGAACTCATAAGCTTCATTTGCTTTCAGTCCCTCAAACTGAGCTGCAGGATCAGCAGCGTCTTCTGTTGCTGCCTCTTCTGTTGCAGCTTCTTCCTCAGCTGCTGCTTCCTCTGTTGCTTCTTCCTCTGCTGCAAATACCGGAGCAACTGTCATGCTGGATACCATTGCTGCACAAAGGCCTAATGCGATGAGTTTTTTAATTTTCATTGTTCTACATCCTCCTTAAAATTATATAGTTTTTATGATGATCCGTCAGACGGTCACGTCTGACGGTTCACATACATACACAAAAGCTGTCAATTATAATGCTGCAGCTTTCTTTTCTTTGATGATATCGATCAATACTGCAACGATCAGAACAAGACCTGTGATGATCTGCTGCCAGTTTGCCTGAAGTCCCACATATGGAAGACCCGTTTTCAGAAGCATGATAACAAAGATACCAACAAAAGTTCCCAGTACGGATCCATAACCACCTGTAGCTGCCACACCACCAACGAATACACCACCAATTGCATCCATCTCAAGTCCGGCACCTGTACCAGGCTGTACAGTAGGTGTTACAGCTGCATATGCGATAGCTGCAAGACCAGTGAAAAGACCACATACTACATATACCATTACATGGTAGAATTTAACATTGATTCCGGAAAGAGCTGCTGCTTCTTTGTTAGAACCAATAGCGATGGTATAACGTCCGAATTTTGTATGATTCAGAACGAATTCCATCAGAAGAACAAGAATTACCATCCACAGGAAACCGATCGGATAACGGTCAGCACTTCTTCCTGTACCGATTGTAAGTTTAAAGATGGAGTGGAACCATCCGCCTTCCTGTGTAAGACCCGGCCATGGTGTAGCAGTACAAAGAGATCCTGCACCACGGGTGATCATACAGGTACAAAGAGTTGCAAGGAACGGCGGCAGATTCATTACACCGATCAGGACACCATTCAGTGTTCCGATCAGAACTCCGAGAAGCACACAAACCAGCATAGCAACAACAACAGGTACACCATGGCTTCTTATCAGAGTTCCGCCGATCAGTGCGTAGCATACCATACCAGTACCGATGGAAAGGTCTACACCTCCGGTAATAAGCGGGAAGGTAACACCGATTGCCATCAGAAGATCATAGTATGAAAAATCCAGCAAACTCAGCATTGTGTTGTACTGTCTGAACTCCTTACTCATAAAGGAGAATACAGCTGTCAGAGCAATAACAACCAGTAAAACAATAAATCTCTGATCACTTAATATACTTTTTTTCTTCTTAGTCATGACTATCCTCCTTAATCAATACTACGTGTAGCCTTATCCATGATGTTTTCCTGGGTTGCTTCAGAAATATCAATATTTCCGGTTACTTTACCCTCACACATGATGATGATACGGTCACTCATACGGAGAACTTCTGTCATTTCAGAAGAAATCATGATAATAGATTTACCTTCTGCTGCCAGTCTGTTCATCAGTTTATAAATTTCATTCTTGGCACCAACGTCGATACCTCTGGTCGGTTCGTCGAAGATCAGGATTTCACTGTCTCGTGTAAGCCATTTTGCAATAACAACTTTCTGCTGGTTACCACCGGAAAGATTTACAACAAGCTGATCTGCAGTAGGAGTTTTCGTTGCAAGCTCTTTGATATATTTCTCAGTTACTTCTTTTTCTTTCGCTGAGTCGATCAGGAAGCCCTTTGTAAACTGCTCCATAGTTGCCAGAGTTGTATTTTCAATACAGGATTTCTGAACCACACATCCGTATCTTCTTCTGTCCTCTGACAGATAACCAATACCGTATTTAACAGCATCCTGCGGACTGTTGATGGTAACTTCACGAAGCTGGCCGCTCTTATCCATAATGGAAATTTTACCACTCTGTTTCGGGTCTGCACCAAACAGCGCTCTTGCTGTTTCTGTACGGCCTGCACCCATCAGTCCGGAGAATCCAAGGATCTCGCCCTTACGAAGTTCAAAGCTTACATCCTGAACCATCTTGCCTGCATTCAGGTGTTCTACCTTAAGCACTACCGGAGCATCCGGTGCAACCATGCTGTGCTGCTTCGGATCTTCGTAAATAACACGACCAACCATCATGTTAATGATATCTTCTTTTGTACTGTCTTTTGTAATAAGAGTTCCTACATAACCACCATCACGCATAACAGTTACACGGTCTGTGATCACTTTGATCTCATCCATACGATGGGAGATATAAACAATTCCCAGTCCCTTCTCACGAAGGTCACGAATGATAACAAACAGGTCAGCGATTTCTTTTTCTGTCAGAGCTGCAGACGGCTCATCGAAAATGATAACCTCTGCTTTGTGAGAGATTGCTTTTGCGATCTCACACATCTGCTGTTTGCCGACTGTAAGATTGTGCATTTTTTCTCTAGGATCGATTTCAATATTCAGATCCTGGAAAAGTTTTTTGGAATCCTCGATCATTTTTTTATCATCGATACGGAATCCTTTTTTTGGCTCACGGCCAATGAAAATATTCTGGGCAACTGTAAGGTCGCCTACCATGTTCAGCTCCTGATGCACGATTACAACACCTGCATCCTGTGCTTCTTTTGTATTATGGAATTCTGTCTCTTTGCCTTTATAAACAATAGATCCTGAATCCTTCTGATAAATACCGGTAAGAACCTTCATAAGAGTAGACTTTCCGGCACCGTTTTCTCCCATAAGCGCATGTACTTCGCCGCGTTTCACTTCAAAATTAACGTGATCCAGAGCATGAACTCCAGGAAAGGACTTATCAATGTCCTTCATAGTTAAAATAACTTCACCCATTGTTACATCCTCCCTTCCGATCAGTTCTTTCTGCGTCTTGCAGAAACGTCAGCGTAAACTGCTACAATAACGATGATACCAGTGATGATCATCTGCTGTCCTTTACCAAGACCAAATGCCATAATTCCCTGCTGAAGAAGAGAAATAATAAACACACCGATCACAGTACCGCCGATAGATGCAAGTCCACCAACCATGGATGTACCGCCCATAACGCAGCCTGCAATTGCCTCGTTGTTATACTGATCGCCATATCCAGGCTGAACAGTTGTATATGTAGCTACAAAGAACAGTGCGGCAATACCTACCAGAGTTCCGCAGATCATGTATGCAAGCATACGCCATTTTCTTGTATTTACACCAGAAAGACGAACTGCTTCACTGTTGGAACCAAGGCAGAGAATATAACGTCCAGGTTTTGTTCTGTAAAGAACAATACCACAGATAACTGCAACTGTAAGGAAAATCACGATTCCTACCGGAAATCCGTTTACAGAAACAATTTTTCTGAACCATCCATTTACAGGATCACTGCTCATAGGCCAGCTTACAGACTGTGTTTTTGTAAATACAGAAGCAAGACCTTTTGCAATGTTCATAGACGCCATAGATACGATGAATGGCGGAACTGACATGTAAGATACCAGCCATCCGTTAAAAGTACCAAAGCAAAGACCGATCAGTACACATAATACCATAGCAGCTGCACAAGGAATACCATAGCTTGTCATGCAGTAACCAGAAACCAGTGCACAGCAGAACATAACCGGTCCGATGGAGAAATCAATTCCTCCGGTAGCGATTACAAAAGTAACGCCCAGTGATAAAAAGCCCAGGAAATAAACATAGTTCAAAGTGGACTTGATACTGTCCCCAACAGGGAATTTAGCTCCAAGAACTACTTTGAAGACTACGAACATAAGAATCAGGATACCTACAAGGAGAATCCTGTTCAGGCCGAGCTTTTTCACGATTGGATTTTGTTTCAGCTTTTCCAATTTCTTCACCCTCCTACTGTTTTTCACACTCTCTGTGTTTTCTTTATAAATAATATCGTGAATTCCTGTTAATTGTAATGGAATATCTTACAAAAAAAGGTTAAAAATTTACGGTACTGTAAATTTTTAACCTTTTTATCTTAGTAAGATTTACTGAGTTCTCATCTATTTTTCTTCTGTTTTTGGCATGTTCAACGTATTAAAAGGAAACAACAGCTTTTCTATTTCACCAGAATACATATTTTCCGGGGTCACCAGCTGACATCCGGAGTCAATTTCTGTCTCATAGTTCTGTCCTCTTAAAAGACGGGAAGTCTCTTCCACGCCCAGATATCCCATTTTAAAGGCTTTCTGAACCACGATTCCTTTGAATACGCCCTTTTCCATAAGCTGTACAGCCTCCTGAGAGCTGTCTACTCCTACTACTGCGATCTGTTCCTCTGCACCGGCTGTTTTGACTGCCCTGGCAGCACCTACAGAAGAATATTCATTCATCCCTGCCACCATTTTAAGATCCGGATATTTTTTCATAAGCTCTACCGTCAGCTCAAAAGATTTTTCATAGCTGGAATCACAGTAAACCACATCTACGATATTATCCGCCATGGCTCCCAGTCCGTCACAAAATCCCTGTTCCCTTTCCACTGCTGTAGAAACGCCTTTTACATGAGCCACCACTGCAATCTGATCATCCGGCTCCAGAATAGATGCGGCAAATTTCCCCAATTGTCTTCCGGCTTCCACGTTATCTGTTGCAACAGTAATATCCTGTATGTCCTGTTCTGTATAAGAATCAATATAGGTGATCCGTATTCCCTGGTCTCTGGCCTTTTGCAAAAGGCTGTCTGATTCCGTGAAACTGGAAGGAGAGATAAGTATTGCATCCGGCTGCTTCTCCATGGCCTCCATAAGAATGCGATTTTGTCCCTCTACATCGTTTTCTTCATCCGGAGCCATAATTTCAATCTCTGTATTAAATTCCTTTGCTGCCATCTGTGTCCCCAATATCAACGATGTCCAAAAATCGTTTGTTCCGTCAACCACCTTGGGAATATAAATCATGGAAAGACGTCGTTCGCCTCCTGTGGCATTTCTGTAATAAATTATGCCTGCGGCAGCACTTGCTATAAAAATAATAAGAAAAGCGGCAATCCATTTTCTGTATTTTCTCACAGCTTTACCTCCTGTCTTCCCGGTATTGTGATGGTAGCCGTAGTACCTTCTCCTTTTTTACTTTCATAAGTAATGCCATATTCATTTCCATAATAAAGCTGAAGACGTTTCTGTACATTATAGACTCCGACTCCATTGGACTGGTAATTCACTTTATGCCTCTCATAAATATGGGCAAGGGTCTCCTCGTCCATTCCCACTCCATTATCTATTACCTGCAGCACAGCATTATCATTTTTCATAAATCCTTTAACCAGAAGCAGGCCTTTGCTTTCCTTATATTTCAGTCCGTGATAAATAGCATTCTCAATTACAGGCTGAAGAACCAGTTTGATCAATGGTATATGTAATATAGAAGGATCTACCTCGATCTGAAATTCCATTTTATCCTTATAGCGCATTTTCTGGATTGTAAGATATCCTCTTGCATATTCTACTTCCTGACCAATAGAAACCACTTCATCTTCATTGCTGATACTCTGTCTGAGCAGTCTTGCAAGAGAAGCCGTCATAAGAACTACTTCTTCATTTTTTTTGCCTTCCGCCATCCAGATGATAGAATCCAGTGTATTATAAAGAAAATGTGGATTGATCTGGGACTGAAGCGCTTTCAGTTCACTTTTTCTCTTTGCTTCCTGTTCCCGGATATTCTGTTCCATCAGCTCCTGTATCCTATGAGTCATTACATTAAACGATTTTGTCAGACTGCCTATCTCATTTTG
>URWL01000112.1 GCA_900551465.1 uncultured Blautia sp.
CATTTAAGGAATCGATCCGCTTTGTACTTTTCTCCATATCAGAACAGTATTTTATTTTGCACTAAGACCATATTCTGCTGCCAGCTTTCTGAATTCCGGCAGCGAATGAAGAATTGTCTCATGGGAAACACAATAAGCAAGTCTTACATATCCCGGACATGCAAAGGAACTTCCCGGAACCATAAGAATATTATATTTTTTACCTGCCTCACAAAATGCTTTTTCATCTGGAACCGGAGATTTTACAAAAAGATAAAAGGCACCCTGCGGTTTGATACACTGAAATCCACATTCCATCAGTCCATTATAAAGATCAAGACGGTTTCTGTCATAGGCTGCCACATCTACCTCTGCATCCACGCAGCGGGCAATCACTTTTTGCATTAATGAAGGTGCATTTACACTTCCAAGAATACGGTTTGCAATCCCGGCTGCAGCGATTACTGTCCCACTGTCCTCCAACTCATCCGGAATCACCAGATATCCAATTCTCTCTCCGGGAAGAGACAAAGATTTACTATAAGAATAGCCTACTACTGTATTCTTATAATATTTAGTCAGATAGGGCACTTTTACACCATCATAGGCCAGTTCCCGGTAAGGCTCATCCGAAATCAGATAGATCACATTCCCGTATTCTCTCTGCTTTGCCTCCAGAACAGCAGCCAGTTCCCGGATTGTCTCCTCCGAATAAACGACTCCTGTTGGATTATGAGGCGTATTTACGATCACCGCTCTGGTATTGGCAGTGATCTTCTCTTTTAGTTCCTGAAGATTTGGCTGAAACGTATCTGTATCTGGTGAAATCTCTACAAGCCTGCCGTCATAATTTTTCACATATGCTCCATATTCCAGAAAATACGGTGCAAAAACAATCACTTCCTCCCCTGGATTCAGGATTGTTTTCAAAATAACATTCAGTCCGCTTGCAGCTCCTACTGTCATAATCAGATTCTTTGCAGAAAAAGAAGTTCCAAAGCGGCGGTTCAAAGACTGTGCAATTACTTCTCTTACATCCTCAAAGCCTGCATTGTTCATATAACCATGAAGCACCGCAGGATCCTCACTGTTCGCCAGATCGATGATTGCTTCCCTCACACAGTCCGGCGCCGGAACGCTGGGATTTCCCAGACTGAAATCAAATACCTTATCTGCTCCGTATTTTTTCTTCAGACGGTTTCCCTCCTCAAACATCGTACGGATTGCAGAATTATTCTGTACAAATGGAATCATTTTTTCTGCTATCATGTCTGTCAGCTCCTGTCTTTTTTGTTCTTACTATGTCCAAATGCGATCCAGCCTACAAGAGCAAGCATCGCTACACCAACAGCCATCCAGGGAACAAAGTATGTCATTCCCTTAGGTTTGAACATATCATAATAACCTTTCAGGTAAATAATAGAAACTACTACCGGAAGCACGATCATCATATACGGGCGTATTCCTTTTGGGAACTTCACTCCCTTTCCGGTGTTGGCTTCCTTCAGGAAGTTTTCCCAGCCCCAGCCATTTTTAGATGCACAAAACAATACAAACAGCACAGAACCAAGAGGAAGAATATTATTAGACACAATAAAATCTTCAAGATCCATGATATTGGTTCCTTCACCCAGAATCTGAATTCCTGACCATGGACCAAATCCCAGAACTGCCGGCATAGACAATATAATCACAAGCACGATATTGACCATTACTGCTTTTTTACGTGTCCATCCCCACAAATCAATGGCAAACGACAGAATATTTTCAAATACCGCAATTACTGTGGACAGTGCAGCAAATGACATGAACAGAAAGAACAAGGCTCCCCAGATTCTTCCGCCCATCATCTGATTAAATACATTGGGAAGCGTAATAAACACCAGACCCGGACCGGCTCCCGGTTCCACGCCAAAAGCAAAGCATGCCGGAATAATGATCATACCTGCCATTAACGCAACAAATGTATCCAGAACAAGGATGTTCAGGCTCTCTCCTGCAAGGGTCAGATCCTTTTTCATGTAGCTTCCAAAAATTTCCATGGCGCCAATTCCAATACTCAACGTAAAAAATGCCTGAGACATGGCACCAAAAATAACATTTCCGATACCTGCCCTTTTTATATTCTCAAAGTTCGGTACCAGATAAAATTTAATTCCTTCCATAGCGCCGTCCAGCGTCGCTGAATGAACTGCCAGCACTACAATCAATGCCAGAAGGCATAACATCATAACCTTGGTGATTCTTTCTACACCATTCTGAAGACCCAAAGAACAAATTCCAAATGCCAAAAGAACTGCCAGTATCATCCAAAAGGTCATCGTGCCTGTGGACTGCTGAAAATTCCCAAAGAACTCTGTCACATGCTCTGTGTCAGCACCTGCAAGCTTTCCTGTTGCCATTACATAGCAATAATACATGGTCCATCCTGCAACCATGGTATAAAACATCATCAGCATGTAATTGCCAATCATTCCCATGTAGCTGTATTTATGGAAATTAGATCCCTGTGGTTCCAGTTCATGAAATGCTTTTGCTGTACTTTTTCTGCTGGCGCGGCCTACAGCAAACTCGCTGACAAGAATCGGAAGCCCCAGCACCACAAGAAATGCCAGATAAATCAGGACAAATGCTGCCCCTCCGTATTGACCTGCCATATATGGAAATTTCCATACATTTCCAAGACCAATGGCGCACCCTGCAGACACCAGGATAAACCCAAGTCTCGAACCAAAAGTTTCTCTTTCTTTCACTGCTTTCCCCTCCTAAAAAATAATCGCAATTATTATATCACATTAAAGTGATATTGTGAACAAGAGATTTTAGAGGGGAAAGGATGCTTTTACACCCTCTCAAATCTCCACTTCTGCTTCACATCCGGATACTTCTCCCGATCCACCTGGCTCATAAACATCTCAAAGGGCCGCGCGCAGATCTTAAAGGGGGCATACATTCCCTGATAGATCACCAGTCTTTCTCCTGTTTCTGTATGCTCTGCAAAGGCAAGAACCTTATAAAGATATTCTGAAGTATTTTTATCCACCCATTCTCTTTTAAAGTGCTGCACGATATCTCCCGGGCGGATATCTCTTTTTGCTGCCGCATCTGTTACCGGAGGAGCTTTCGGTTCTGTATTCAGCTCCACATATTCCTCTTTGTCAAGGGATATCGGAATTCCGGTTCTGCCGGAAATATGAACACCTCCGTACCAGCTCCCCTGGATCTCAAAAATGTCTCCTACTTCATATTCGGAACTGTACTCATCGTTCTTCTTAATAATCCTTATTTTTGCCATAATTTTCTTTTCTCCTTTATAAAAATAAAATGCCTGTTTCCAGACATTTTATTTTGTTCTTTATTCTTTTTTCATTCTACCGCAGACCAGGATTCCAGTCAATAAAAGTGCTGGAAATACAATTGCTGCCAGGATACCCATTTTCAGATTTTCACCCATAGCACTGGATACGGCTCCTACAACGGTAGGACCTCCGGAACATCCCAGATCTCCTCCCAGAGCCAGCAGCGCAAACATGGCAGTTCCTCCTTTTGGAAGGGCTGCCGCTGCTTTGCTGAAGCTTCCCGGCCACATGATCCCCACAGAAAGGCCGCAGACTGCGCAGGCTGCCAGGCTGAGAACAGGTGACGGAAAAAGCGCAATCCCCAGATAGGATAAAATACAGAGAATACTGCTCCAGATCATAAAGTGATCCAATTGTATCCTGTCTCCATATTTTCCATAAAAGGCTCTGGCTGCCCCCATTAGAACAGCAAACGCCATAGGACCGGCCAGGTCTCCTGCTGTCTTGGATATCTCCAGACCTTTTTCCGCAAATGTAGATGCCCATTGGCTTACCGCCTGCTCACTTGCTCCTGCACATACCATCATAAGCAGAAGCACCCAGAATATTTTTGAAGCAAAAAGTTCTTTCAGGCTAAGACCGCTTTCCCCTTCCTCCATCAAAGAAGCCATAGGAACTCTGGTAAAAGCAAATGCATTGCAGATGGGGATCACAGCCCACACAATTGCCATGATCTTCCAGTTTTCAATACCTGCTGCCCGAAAGAATACAGTAGAAAGCAGTACTACACCCACATGTCCCCAGCAGTAAAAAGAATGAAGCATACTCATGGCCTTTTCTTTGTTATCAGAAGGGCAGGCTTCTACTACAGGACTTACCAGAACCTCTAAAAGCCCTCCTCCTACTGCATACACCATAACAGAAATCAGAATTCCCGCAAAAGGTGAAGAAAAAAGCTCCGGAAGTATGGTCAGGAGAATCAGTCCTGCAGCAGAAAGTACATGAGCCATTACCATAGATACACGATATCCGATCCTGTCCACAAATCCAATAGCAAGAAGATCCACCAGGAGCTGTACGCCAAAATTAAAGGTCACCAGCAATGTGATCTGAGACAACGGAATGTCATAAGTTCTCTGAAAAGTCAGAAATAAAAGTGGGACAAAGTTATTGATGATCGCCTGCACGATATATCCCACAAAGCAGGCTGTAATTGTTTTATTGTATTGGTTTTTCATCTTCTCCTCCTCAATAGGATTATTTAATCATTTCTTCAAAACTGCTTCCCGGATAATCTATCGAATCCTGACAAGTCCGTTTTCTGTCATCTGGTACACAGTTTCACATACCTCACGGATATATTTCCTGTCATGAGAAATACTGATTACTGCCCCCTGATATTCCGCCAGAATCTCACGGATAACCGGATTGGACAGCGGCGAAAAATTTCTGGTAGGCTCGTCAAGGATCAGCACATCTGCTCCTGATAAGCTCATTTTTAAAAGAAGTATTTTGGCTTTTTGACCGCCGGACAGTTCTGAAATTGCATGATCCATCTCCTCCGCTGTGTACTTCAAAGCTCCCAGACAGGTGCGGATCCATGTTTGCTCCTCCTTGTCTCCATTCTCGGAAAGATACTCTGCCGGCGTTATGGAAAGCTCCAGCATTTCCTCATAATTCTGCGGCATATAAACGGCATGTATATCCTTTCTGTCCATCAGCTGTTCTGCTATTTTTCTCAGAAAAGTCGTCTTTCCGACCCCGTTTTTTCCAATGATGCAGATCTTTTCCGGCCCTTTGACCGTAAGCTGCAGATTCTTTGCAAGCAAGGCTCCGTCAGGAGTTTCCAGACGATCCAGCTTATACTCCAGAAGCATTTTTCCTGACGGAAAGCTTACGTCCTTCATTCGAAAAAAAATTGCCTCCTCTTCCTCCGGCAGTCTTTCCATCTCCTCTACCTCCCGGTCAAAACGGCGTTCCATAGACTTTACTGCCCGCATTTTTTTCTTCAGAAGATAACCGGAATGGGGATCCTGACGGGAAACTGAATTCAGATCATTCTGTACTTTTTCCCGTATCCTGTTAAACTTTTCCTGTCTCTTTTTCTCCTCTCTCCGGTCGTTCAATGCCTTTCGTCTCTGGTTTTCAAAATTCAGATTTCTGCTTTCCAGATAGTCTCTGTAACCCGTATGTACTACCGTATAACGGCTTTTTGTTTTACGGCAGATCTGTTCCAGATGGATCACCATATTAGCAGTATTTTCAATCAGCGTTTCATCATGAGAAATAAAAAGCACTGCCTGCCGGGTTCCCTGGATCAGTTTTTCCATCCATTCCAGAGTTTCAATATCAATGTCATTAGAAGGCTCATCCAACAGAAATACTGACGGTTTTCCCACAAGTAATTTTGCCATCTGGACTTTTACTTTTTCACCTCCGGAAAGCGTCTGCATCTTCTGGTCTCTGTAAAAAAAGTCTGCTTTCAGCCCCATCTCTGACGCAATATCTGCCAGTTCCCGTGGATCCGTCTCCCAGAACATTTCCTCCTCACAAAGAAATTCATAGATTGTTTTTTCCCTGTCTTCCTCCGGAAGTTCCTGAGGCAGATAGCCCAGCTTTTCACCATGAACGATTCGTTCTCCTTCTGCCTCCATATAATCTCCGGCCAGCTCCGGCTGAAAAATCCATTTTAATAATGTAGATTTTCCATTTCCTTCTTCTCCAATAATAACTGCCTTATCTCCTGGATTCAATACCAGATGAAAATCTTTCAGTATCACTCTGAGGTCATACTTATGCGTAAGCGTTAAGTTTTTGATCTGTAACATACATTCCTCCTGTGCATTAAAAAATGTCTGTTTTCGCAGCCGAAAACAGACAAATGCAAACAGAACCCTTATATCATTAACGGTTCGCAAACATTCATTCATCAAATCCGGCATGCACAAACAGACCTGTTTCCAGGTATCACTTCCATGTTTGTTTTTACCAAATTTGATTATCTGAACATTTCCTCACCTACGCTTACGCGCCTTTCTTTTATTCTTTTCTGACTATATCACAGAAAAAAGAAGAATACAAGCCCTATCTTTCCCATGTCATCTCATATTCTGCTTCACCGGTAGCCTCGTCCACACCCTCTGTCCGGATCTGAAAATCCTCTCTCTGATAAAACCTTACCGCCGCCTGATTTTTTACATACACAGAAAGCCTGAGTTTCTGTTTTTTCCCTTTCATATACTTCATCAAAAGTTTCCCAATTCCTTTTGAACGGAATTTTTCTGCCACAAATATCCCTGCAATATAGTCTTCCATCAGACCTGTGAATCCCTGAATTTCGCCTTCTGACTC
>URWL01000113.1 GCA_900551465.1 uncultured Blautia sp.
GACGGGGAAAGCGCTGATTATTTCAAAAAAGATGAACTGGTGGAAACCATCACCACGGATGCCCTGGGCTTTGCAAGGGCGGACGATCTTCCTCTTGGAAAATATTATGTCAAAGAAAAAGAAACGGCAGATGGTTTTATACTGGACGACCAGGCCAGAGAGATCGACCTTACTTACCGTGACCAGGATACCCCGGTAGTCACTTATGACAGTGAATGGCAGAATAACCGCCAAAAGGCGAAAGTGACTGTCCTGAAAAAAGAAAAGGATTCTGACCGTGTATTAGAGGGCGGCGTCTTTTCCCTCTGTGTAAAGGAAGATATTAAAAACGCAGACGGAAAAGTGCTGGTAAAGGCGGATACGGTTGTGGAACAGAAAGCAACGGATGCAGAGGGCAAGATACTCTTTACTGCGGATCTGCCTGTAGGCGGCAGTTTTTATGTGAAAGAAGTACAAGCTCCGGCAGGTTTCGTCACGACAGAGGAACGAAAAGAGTTTACCTTTGATTATGCGGGGGCAGAAACGCCGGAGGTTGTCTTTGAGTTTCTGTATGAGAATGAGGCAACTACCTTTGAAATCACAAAATCGGACCTGACTACGGGAGAGGAACTGCCGGGGGCGAAGCTTCAGGTGACAGACCCGGATGGAAATGTCGTGGATTCCTGGGTGTCCGGGAAAGAGCCGCATATCATCAAGAAACTGGAAGTAGGAAAAGAGTATGTGCTGACGGAAATCCTTCCGGCAGAGGGATATGTGACCGCAGAGAGCATTACTTTTACAGTAGAAAACACTGCAGATGTTCAGAAGGTGGAAATGAAAGATGATGTGACGAAGGTGGAGATCAGCAAAGTGGACATGACAGACGGCAGCACGGAAGTGGAAGGTGCAAAGCTGTATATCCTGAATGAAAACAACGAAGTCATGGAAAGCTGGACTTCCGGGAAGGAACCGCATTATGTGGAGAAACTGCCGGTTGGGAAATACACGCTTTTGGAAGAGAGCGCACCAAAAGGATATATCGTTTCAAAGAAAGTCCCATTTGAAGTGAAGGACACCGGAGAAATCCAGTCTGTGAAAATGGAAGATGCCCAGGCAATGGGAAAAGTGATCCTAAATAAAACGGATAAAGAGACCCAGAAACCGCTGAAAGGCGTGGAATTTACCCTTTATGACAGGAAAGGAAAAGCACTGGAAACGCTGGTAACAGACAGCACAGGCCATGCGGAATCCAAAGAATATCCAATCGCCATCTTTAAAAATGGAACGTATGAAAAAGCCCTTGTTTACACTTTAAAAGAAACAAAGACACTGGAAGGGTATCAGCTGGATGAAACCGAGCATGAGATTACATTTGAGTATGCAGATGACCGGACACCAGTGGTGGAATACCAGATGGAACTGACTAATGAAAAACTTCCGGAAGAGAAAACGCAGAATCCGGGAACACCGGGACAGCCCTCCACTTCCGTCCATGCACCCAAGACGGGGGATAAAACGAACATCTGGCTGTTTGTGGCAGCTATGGCGGCATCGGCAGGAGGTGTGGGATTCCTTATCTGGAAGAAAAAGAGAAAATAGGAACAAGCAGATCAGGGGCTGTGCAGATGCACGGCCCTAAATTGTGGAAGAAAGCAGGTGTATTTTGATGAAGAAAATCCAGACAGAAGTAACAACGCGAAAAGACAACAGACAGGTGCTGCGGCTTGCCCGGTATGGAGTAAAAATGCAGAAAACGAAGAAAGAAAAGGAGGAGAAACAGCATGAAGTATGAGGAATTTAAGAACTATGTTGAGGAACATATCAAAAATTATCTGCCGGAAACGTATCAGGATGCAGTTGTTTCGGTGCAGACTGTGAAGAAAAATAACAGCCAGGAGCTTGACGGGCTGAATATCCAACTTGCAGAAGAAAATACCAGCCCTATAATTTATCTGAACCATTATTATGAGGATTATCAGAACGGACGGGTGATAGGGGATATTTTAGAGGAGATTGCCCAGTGCCGGGAGACTTATAGTGTGAAAGAACATTTTCCCATCGAGGATCTGTTTGATTTTGAAAAGAATCGGGAGCGGATCATTTTTCAGACGGTGGGGAGAGAGGCAAACCAGGAACTGCTCTCCAATGCTCCGCACCATGTGGAACAGGATATGGCGCTGATCTATAAGATTCTGTTGGACAAAGAAAAGGGGGGAATGGCCAGCATTACCATTGACCATGCATTGCTGGAACGCATGGGAGTGGATGAAGAGACTCTTTACCAGACGGCGATGAAGAATACAGTCCGGGAGTTTCCAATGACCTTTTTTGCTATGGATGATGTCGTAAGGGAAATGTTGGAGCAGGACCTTTTTGGTTTTTCCCTTGCTACATTAGAGGATGCGGAAATGAAAGACTTTCTGCAGGAGATCTTACAGGAACAGACAGGATTTCCAAAAGAACAGTCTCCGTTTTACATACTGACGAATGAGCAGAAAATAGATGGTGCGGGTGTGTTATTTTATCCGGGAGTGCAGGAACTGGTGGCAGAGAAAATGAACGGTGACTATTTTGTACTGCCGTCATCCGTCCATGAAGTGTTGATCGTACCAGACGATGGCAATATGAACTTTGAAGAACTCCGTACCATGGTAAATGAGGTGAATCAGGCAGAGGTACATCCAGCGGAAGTGCTGACCGGTCAGGTGTACAGCTATGACAGTGCGCGTGGCTGTCTGATGCTGGCAGAAGAACGCTTCGCACAAAAACAGCAGGAGAGGCAGGGTGAGAAGAAAGGTATTCTGGAGAAGTTAAATGAGAAAAAGAATGCCATACAAAAGAGTGATCCGGGAACGCAGAAGTTGAGTCCGGAACCGGCACTATAACAATGGAAGATTCAGCAAGAGGCTGCATGGGGAAAACCTATGCGGCCTTTTTGGATGAAAGAGGACAGCCGGTAGCTATAGGGACGAGCGGGAAATATACAGAAAACGAGATAACAAAAAGAGACTGCCATAAATGACAGCCTCTCGGTTACAAAATTATTAGGATTTCTCCTACGTTTACAACATCATACTAGCATAAACGGTATGGTTTGTCAAACAATTTTGTAATCAGTATAGGGTATGCCAAACGCTATCCGATAATACCGCATTTCTTCAATTTGTCATTGATTTGAGTTAGAACAGCTGGTTTTACATCACCGATTTTTTCAAAATGAACACGAGACAAACTGACCTGTGTAATGCGTGTTACATTTGCCCATCGCGGCATGAGAGGATAGCCATAAACTTTATCTACTTTTACATTGTAATCCATAGATTTTGGCTCTTGAGAGGAAAGTGGGATTACAACCAATGAATCTTTTAGATTTTTCAGTATAATAGCGGGATGTCTGCCGCCAAATTCTGTTCCAATATTATATCCAAAGTCTACCCAGACAACAGCTTTGCGGATGAGAACAAGGGAACGGGCAATCATTTCAATATCTTCATTCGGTACATTTTGTTTTTTGACAGAAATAATGTATTTGTCGGTATCTGTATCATAAAGGTAATATTTAGAAACTATAGATTGCTTTTCCGGGCGTAGCCATTGGAAGCTGGAAGGCTTGATCGTATTGGGAAGAACTGCAGGGGGTAACTGAAAAGATTTCTCATCCAAGATTAAGTTGGTTTTTAATGCAGTCCATTTATAGTATTCATTTGCTAATTTTACTTGTTCAGGAACTGTTTCGCTAATGGTTCCGAAATGTTTATGTAAGGCTGAAATGGCATCCTGTAAGGAACTACTTGCATCATTTATAGTTGCTGTATGTTTCATAAGAATCTCCTTTCGGAATGATTCTTTTATTTTAACAGATTATCTGACAGAGTACAACAAAAAAGGAGGGACTGCTATGGCGAGAAAATACGATACCATATCGGCGCTGGCCGAGAGGACAGCGAAAGAGGTCGTAAAAAATGAAGAAAACTGGAAAACGTATCTGAATACTGCCGCCAGGATTTATAAATATCCGTTTCAGGAACAGATGCTGATCTATGCACAGCGTCCGGATGCCACCGCATGTGCAAGCATTGAAATCTGGAACGGAAAAATGAATTGTTGGGTAAATAAAGGTGCAAAAGGGATTGCCCTGATCGATGAGGATGCCCCGGTACCAAGACTGAAATATGTTTTTGACGTGAAAGACGTTCATAAAGCCAGAAGAATCGGACGTGATCCGTATTTGTGGGAGTTTAGGCCGGAGCAGGAGGAAGCGGTGCTAACCCGTTTGGAGCGCATCTACGGGGAAACGGATCAGGAAAAAATGTTTGCGGGACGTCTGCTGGAGATTGCAGAGCGGATAAGCGAGGACTGTTATCAGGAAATTGCTGCTGACCTTTCTTATCTGACCGAGGGGAGTTTTCTGGAAGGCCTGGATGAATATTCTATGGAGGTGCATCTGCGGGAAACATTAAAAGCCAGTATTTCTTATACGCTGCTTACCCGGTGCGGGGTGGATGTGGAGACCTATGGGGATTCCCTGAATTTTGAGTTTATCCATGAATTTAATACAGTTCCGGTACTGGCGCAGCTTGGGAACAGTGTCACGGAGCTGTCTAAACCCATCCTTATGGAGATTGGGAAAGCAGTCCGTGCATATGAGCGGACAATTTCCGAAAAAGCAGTTGACAATTCACAAGACTTACGCTACAATACTTTAAAGCATAAAAGCGAAATAAAGGAACAAGAAACAGGAAAAGAGATAAACTCAGAAGAGAAAGAAGAAAGGGGCAGTGAAGATGGAATTGACATATCAGAAGAGCGGAGATTATTACATCCCGAATATCAGGATGGACGAACAGCCGGAGGGAACCCTGACGAAGTACGGGCTTCTGCGGAAGAAATACCTGAAGGAGAACAAGGGAGGCCTTTACTCCGGACTGCTTTTGAGGGGCAGGCTGACGGAACACCTGCTGGAGATCCAGGAAACAGCAGAGCAGAGAATGGAGCTTCTGACCAGGCAGATGGCAGAGGAGCAGGGCGTGAACGAGAGCCTGAAAGAGCAGAACCCCATGGCTTGGGTGCAGAGGATGAACAGCATCCGGCAGACAGCCGAGGAAATCATCCTGACGGAATTGATCTATCGTTAGAACAGCCACAAATTCATACAGAACCAGAAAAATCGGACAGTGACGAGCTGCCCGATTTTTTGTCCTCCGTGGATGAGAATACACTGAGGGATATTCTTCGCTTTGATGAATATAGGAAGAAAAAACGTCCGGATATTGCCATGAAGTTTGTTTCAGAACCGGATGAGACGAAACGGACAGAGTATATTAAGGAAAGCTACAATCCGGATTATTCCCTCTTTAATGTAGGGGAGCAGCGTGTTGGATATAAGGCGGAGGAGGACGGGCTGATCATCTGGGCAGGAGATTATCTTACCCGTACTTCGGAATCCAAATTGTCCTGGGATGTGGTTCGGGAATTGATTGATCATTACATCAGTGAAAATATCTATCTCATGCCGGAGGAAGCCGAAGTGCAGGGCGAACCGGTCTATGAGCAGATGAACCTTTTTCCCACCATGGCGGAACAGGCAGGAAACATTGCCATCGACCATGCAGATGACTGGCTGATGCCGCCTGCAGAAAATCCCATCACAAAAGAAATGATAGAATATGCCTTGCTTACCGGCGGCGGACAAAAGGACAGCCGTCCCCGTATCTTTGCGAAATACCAAAAGGGCCTGGACGATAAAACCATGGAGGAATTTCTAAAGAAGGAATACGGCATGGGCGGAAAAGGCTTTACGTTCCAGGGGCAGCCTTTTTGTATCTGGTATGACAAATCCGGGATGAATTTTGCAAAAGGGAACGCCGCTCGTTTTCAGCCAGCCCTGAAACTGGACTGGGCAGAAGTAGAAGAAACAACGCATCAGCTGATCCGTTCCGGCAAATATATGGAAGAGGCAGAAATTTGGCATGTGCCAACACTGGAGAGGATGGAGCTGGCTTCTAAAATTTACTTTTTCTTCCGTGATGAATATGGAACAATGCCGGAAGAGCTAAAGTTCCACAGGGGCAGTGTCCCGGAGAGTGAGGAGGCACTGGCAGAAATGCTTTCTACCACCGAGGGGATTGATAAGATCCTGGGCCATATGGACCAGGCAATCGACAAATTGGACCGGGGCGAGGCCAGACCAAGGATCCGGCTGATCTACCGTCCAAAGGATATACGGACATCGGTGGAAGAACTAAAGCGGACACAGGTTAAATTTCCTCCTGCAGAAAAACTGGACATCCCAAAGGAGACGTTTATCACCCAGGACGAGATAGACCATCGGCTTGGCAGGGGAAGCGGGGTTTCCGGAGGGCTGTTCCGCATCTATGAATTTTTTCAGCAGAATGCGGATAAAAAGGAACAGATAAAATTTCTGAAAAACGAGTATGGAATGGGCGGCTCTTCACCGGGGCTTGTAGGGGCATGGCACAGTTATGAAGATCATGATGGCAAGGGAATCCACCTGCGGAAAGGAAATATTCTGGAACCGACAGCGGAGATTCTGATTTCCTGGCCGAAGGTGGCAGAGCGTATCCGGAAACTGATGGAGACAGACCGCTACCTGACAGAAGAAACAAAGGCGGCTTATCAGGAC
>URWL01000114.1 GCA_900551465.1 uncultured Blautia sp.
TTATAAAAGTTAAAATGCCGTATTTATGCGGCTTGTGGCGTTTCGCAAACGCCTACAGTCATTTAATGATGAAAAGGAGCTCAAGTGATTTTATGAATTGGATTGACAAGCTGGAACGTAAATTTGGAAGATATGGGATCCCAAATCTGACGATGTATATGGTGATCTGCTATGTGCTGGGATATCTGCTTATGGTTATAAATCCCGGTATGCTGGACATGCTGAGCCTTGAGCCGGCAATGATCCTGAAAGGACAGATCTGGAGACTGGTCACCTGGGTGATCTATCCCCCTCAGACAGGAAGCTTTTTGCTGTTTGTGATCTCTATTTTCTTTTTCTATTATCCTATTGGAAATTCCCTGGAACGTACCTGGGGAACCTTCCGCTATAACCTGTATATTTTTTCAGGACTGCTGTTTGTGATGGCAGCGGCTTTCCTGACTTATTTTTTTACAGGCCGTGTATATCTGGTAGGCGCAGTATTTACTACGTATTATGTAAGTATGTCTGTTTTTCTGGCTTATGCAGCCTGCTATCCCAATATGCAGATCCTTCTGTGGTTTGTGATCCCGATCAAGATGAAATGGATGGGATGGGTATACGGAGCAATTATCCTGTATAATATCATATCTTATATACGCGTCGGCGCATGGGTAATGACCGTGCCTATTATAGCATCATTTTTGAATTTTATTCTGTTTTTCTTCAGTGGGATCAGCATGTACCGATTCCGTCCAAAGGAAGTGAAGAGGAGAAGAGAATTCAAAAAAGCCATGGCCCAGAGCCGTGTGGATCCTGTAACGGGAGCCAGTGTTGCCAAGCATAAATGTGCTATCTGCGGACGTACAGAGCTGGATGATCCAAATCTGGAATTCCGTTTCTGCTCCAAATGCAACGGTAATTATGAATACTGTCAGGATCATCTGTTTACTCACGAGCATGTGAAGTAAACAACGAGGAGAAAAACATAGACGAGGAGACAGGATTATTATGAAAAAAGTACCTTTTGTTACTCTGGAAAAGCTGAAAGAGATTGAAGCACAGTTTCCCACTCCGTTTCATCTTTATGATGAGAAGGGAATCCGTGAAAATGCAAAGGCGCTGAAAGAGGCATTTGCATGGAATAAAGGATTTAAGGAGTTCTTTGCTGTAAAAGCAACACCAAATCCTTATCTGATCCAGATCCTTCAGGAGTATGGCTGCGGCTGTGACTGTTCTTCCATGACGGAACTGATGATGGCTAAAGCGCTGGGCTGCAAAGACGGAGACGTTATGTTTTCTTCCAATGATACTCCGGAGGAGGAGTTCCGTTATGCAGATGAGATCGGCGGAATCATCAATCTTGATGATATCACCCATATTGAGGCTGTGGAGCGGTCTGTAGGAAGAATTCCTAAAACCATTAGCTGCCGTTACAACCCGGGCGGACTTTTTAAGATCAGCAATGATATTATGGATAATCCGGGAGATTCCAAATACGGAATGACAACGGAGCAGATTTTTGACGCATTCCGTATCCTGAAAGAAAAAGGAGCAGAAAACTTTGGTATCCATGCATTTCTTGCCAGCAATACTGTGACAAACGAGTATTATCCTATGCTGGCGAAGATCATGTTTGAGCTTGCTGTAAAGCTTCAGAAGGAAACAGGAGCGCATATCAGCTTTATCAATCTTTCCGGAGGTATCGGCATTCCATACAGCCCGGACCAGAAAGCTAATGATATCCGCGTGATCGGTGAGGGTGTCCGCAAAGTTTACGAAGAGGTTCTTGTTCCGGAGGGAATGGGAGATGTTGCCATTTATACGGAGCTGGGACGTTTTATGATGGGACCATACGGCTGTCTTGTTACAAAGGCTATTCATGAAAAACATACACATAAAGAATATATCGGTGTGGATGCCTGTGCAGTAAATCTGATGCGCCCGGCCATGTATGGTGCTTATCATCATATTACGGTTATGGGAAAAGAGCATGAGGTCTGCGACCATCTGTATGATGTTACAGGCTCTCTCTGTGAAAACAACGACAAATTTGCCATTGACCGTTATCTTCCAAAGATTAACAAAGGCGATCTCCTGGTGATCCATGATACAGGAGCTCATGGTTTTGCTATGGGATATAATTACAACGGCAAGCTGAAATCAGCAGAGATACTTCTTCATGAAGACGGAAGCTTCCAGCTGATCCGCAGAGCAGAAACGCCGAAGGATTATTTTGCTACTTTTGACTGTTTTCCGGTATACGAAAAACTTCTTGAGGATGCAGACAAACTGAAATAAACAAAAAAGACCGGGTGGATATCCGGTCTTTTTCAGAATAAAAAAGACTGCTGAGAAACTCAACAGTCTGATAGTCATGCCGCTGGCCGGACTCGAACCGGCACGGTGTTACCCGCTTGATTTTGAGTCAAGTGCGTCTGCCAATTCCGCCACAGCGGCACATGTGAACCGTAAATTATAATAACATATTACAATAAATTGTGCAAGACAAAATTTGTCTTTCTTTTGTGTTCTTTATGAAAAATTTATAATATTTCACAGGAAGAACATTGAATTTCAAGGGAAAAGGTGGTATGTTACATTTGGTAAATAACTTTATGCACATAAGGATATGATAAGAAAACATATCTGATATGATGCAGCAGGGATGGAGGATAGACAATATATGAACTTAGGCGACAAAAAACCTGACAAAACGCCTACAAAACGACCGCTTTATGTGTATTATATCATTGTAGGTGTGATCATCGTTCTTTTGAACATTCTGGTTGTTCCGGCAATCCAGGAAAGAAGTGTTGAGAAGACCGATTATTCCACTTTTATCAAAAGTGTGGAAAAAGGAAACGTAACAAAGGCAACTATAGAAGAAGGATATATTTATTACGAGGTGATTTCACCGAAGACCGGAAATAAGCTCACCTGCAAGACTGTTCAGATGGACGATCCGGAGCTGGTAAACCGTCTCCTGGAAGCAAATGTAGTAATGGACGAGGTACTTCCGGAAAGTCCTTCCATTTTTCTGACACTGATCCTCAGTTATATCATTCCTATTGGAATTTTTATTTTCCTGGGACGCTGGCTCAGCAAAAAAATGATGTCATCTATGGGCAACGGGGGACCGGGAGGCGCTATGTCTTTTGGCAAAAGCAATGCCAAGGTATATGTGAAATCCTCTACCGGGATCAAATTTTCTGATGTTGCAGGAGAGGATGAGGCGAAAGAGCTTCTGACAGAAATTGTAGATTATCTTCATAATCCGCAGAAGTATACAGAGATCGGTGCGTCTATGCCGAAAGGAGCCCTTCTTGTAGGGCCTCCGGGAACAGGAAAAACTCTTCTTGCAAAGGCAGTTGCAGGAGAAGCAGAGGTTCCTTTCTTCTCTATTTCCGGATCAGAGTTTGTGGAAATGTTTGTAGGTATGGGTGCGGCCAAGGTCCGTGACCTTTTTAAACAGGCCAATGAAAAAGCACCTTGTATTGTATTTATTGATGAGATTGATACCATTGGTAAAAAACGTGACGGCGCAGGCTTCTCAGGCGGAAATGATGAACGTGAACAGACTTTGAACCAGCTTCTGACAGAGATGGATGGTTTTGACGGCTCCAAGGGCGTAGTGATCCTGGCTGCCACCAACAGACCGGATTCTCTTGACCCGGCGCTTCTCCGTCCGGGACGTTTTGACAGACGGATTCCTGTAGAACTTCCGGATCTGCTTGGCCGTGAGGAAATCTTAAAAGTCCATGCCAAAAAGATTAAAATTGCGGATACAGTACGTTTCGATGAGATTGCAAAAGCAGCGGCAGGAGCTTCCGGTGCGGAGCTTGCAAATATTGTTAACGAGGCTGCGCTGCGTGCAGTTCGTGACGGACGTAAGTTTGCCACTCAGGCTGATTTTGAGGAGAGTATCGAGGTAGTTATCGCAGGCTATCAGAAGAAGAACCGAGTACTGTCCAATAAAGAAAAACTTATTGTATCCTATCATGAGATCGGTCATGCTCTTGTTGCAGCGAAGCAGACAGAATCTGCACCTGTACACAAGATCACGATCATTCCGCGTACTTCCGGTGCACTTGGATATACTATGCAGGTAGATGAAAAGGAACATTTCCTGATGTCCAAGGAGGAACTGGAGAACAAGATTGCAACCTTTACCGGAGGACGTGCGGCAGAGGAACTGGTTT
The DNA here is from genome assembly GCA_900551465.1 of uncultured Blautia sp. GTDB lineage: Bacteria > Bacillota > Clostridia > Lachnospirales > Lachnospiraceae > Blautia_A. The sequence goes on from URWL01000114.1 coordinate 4,182, forward strand.
TCCATTCTATTACCACAGGAGCTTCTAATGACATCGAGCAGGCAACCAAGATTGCCCGGGGAATGATCTCCCGTTTTGGTATGAGTGATGATTTTGATATGGTTGCAATGGAAAATGTCAGCAATCAGTATCTTGGAGGAGATGCGACCCTTGCATGTTCTTTTGAGACGCAGACCCTGATTGATAAAAAGGTTGTAGAGCTTGTTAAGACACAGCATGATAAGGCTCTTAAGATCCTGCAGGATAATATAGGCAAACTTCATGAGCTTGCACAGTACCTGTATGAGCATGAGACGATTACAGGTGAAGAGTTTATGCATATACTGGAAACTCCGCCTGCAGCAGTAACAACATCTGCAGTACAGGAAGAGAGCGCTGCAGAAGCAATGCCGATGTCAGAAGAGGTAAACGGATCTGATCCGGAAACCGAAGAATGATGGATTTGTAATTAAATGATCAGAGGTGATTCCAGCGAAATACGTTGAGGATCACCTTTTTTTATGATATGATAAAAAGAACGGATCAGGAGGGAATTATATGACCAGAAAAGCACCGATCACAGAACTGGACTGCCGGACGGCAGAGAGCATGGTAGCCAGATATATCAATCACACACTGAAAACAGATGAACTGGAGGAATTTCTGGATCACATTGAACATTGTTCCTCCTGTTATGATGAGCTTGAGACATATTTTATTGTAAACAAAGTGACACAACAGCTGGTGGAGCAGGAGGACGGCTCTGTCCTGGATTTTCAGAATCTTCTGGAACAGGATATCCGAAAGTCCAGAAGATACATCCATCACAAAAGATATATGCAGCTGGCCGGGGGAATATTGACGCTTCTCCTTTCCGGCGCTTTAATTATTTTTCTTATTTTTGTATTTTTTGAAATAAAAAGATTTTGGTAAAAGACAACAGCAGGAGGACATGGATTTGAGCGAAAAAATTTTACTGATCGACGGACACAGTATTTTGAACCGTGCATTTTACGGACTTCCGGATCTGACAAATTCGGAGGGGCAGCATACGGGAGCAGTATATGGGTTTTTGAATATTATGTTCCGCATACTGGAGGAGGAAAAACCGGATTATCTGACAGTGGCTTTTGATCTTCATGAGCCTACATTCCGGCATAAAATATTTGACGCTTATAAAGGAACCCGTAAAGGAATGCCTTCCGAACTGGTAGAGCAGGTTCCTCTGATGAGAGAAATGCTTACTGCTATGGGAGTAAAAACCGTTTCCATGGGCGGATACGAGGCAGATGATCTTCTTGGTACTCTTGCCCGAAGAAGCGAGGCTCAGGGAATGGATGTAACCATTCTTTCCGGAGACAGGGACCTTCTCCAGCTTGCTACAGACAAGGTTCTGATCCGCCTGCCAAAAACTTCACGGGGTAAAACCACCATTGAAGATTTCCATACAAAAGAAGTGATCGAGAAATATCAGGTGACACCACCCCAGATCATTGAACTGAAGGCTTTGATGGGAGATTCCTCTGACAATATCCCAGGTATTCCAGGCGTGGGAGAAAAAACAGCCACCAAACTGATCGTCCAGTATGGCTCTATCGAAAATGCTCATGACCATCTGGAGGAGGTTAAGCCAAATAAAGCCCGGGAATCTCTGAGGGATCACTATGATATGGCAGTTCTCAGCAAAACTCTGGCAACTATCAATACAGAAAGTCCTCTGGAATACTCCTATGAGGAGGCAAGACTTGGAAATCTTTATACACCGGAGGCCTACGAGCTTTGCAGGCGTCTGGAATTCAAAAATCTTCTGGGACGTTTTGACACAGAGGCGGCGCCGGAAAGCACTATGGAACAGAGCTTTTTTACCTGTGCTGACCTGAGCGGGGCAGAGAAGCTTTTTGCCAAAGCGGCAGAAAAAACATATATTGGCACATCTTTGATCGCGGACAGAGATCAGGTGTATGGTCTGGGTCTGGCGCTGGAAAAAGATGAGATCTATTACCTTCCGGCAGAAGGGCTTATGACTGGAGAATATCTTTGCAGCAAGCTGTCAGATCTTGGGAATCATGTCAGGATCCTTGCGATGGACATAAAGGCTTTGCTTAAGCATACAGATCTTAAAGATATTACACAGGTGTTTGATATGGGGATTGGGGCGTATCTTTTGAATCCCCTGAAATCCTCGTATACTTATGAGGATATTGCCAGAGAGTACCTGAATGGAATAAGCCTTCCTTCCAGAGAAGAACTTCTGGGAAAAATGACCTTTGCAAAGGCATGGGAAGCCTCTTCAGAAAAACTGGGCATTTTTGCCTGTTATGAGGCTTTTACAGTTTTAGCTGCCAGAGAACCGGTACAGGATGCTCTTCAGGAAAGCGGCATGTGGAAGGTTTATACAGAGATTGAGCTTCCTCTGGTATTTACGTTGGACTCTATGGAAAA
>URWL01000115.1 GCA_900551465.1 uncultured Blautia sp.
TGTTAAGACCAAAACATGTCTGGTAGGGCTGGCAGGGCGTTATTTATAAATATAATAGAAGCAAAGGCAGGAAAAAATATGAGGAGTCAGAATAATGCATATGTAAAGCTTGAAAAGGTATCCAAGATCTACGGCTCCGGGGAAGTGCGTATTGTTGCCGTGGATGAGATAAGCTTTGAGATCAATAAGGGGGAATTTGTAGTAGTGGTAGGACCCAGTGGCGCGGGAAAAACTACTGTCCTGAATATTCTGGGAGGTATGGATAAGGCCACCTCCGGTAAAGTGCTGGTAGATGGAACAGACATTGCAAAGTTTAATAATAAACAGCTTACCAGTTACAGAAGAGAAGACATTGGATTTGTATTCCAGTTTTATAATCTGGTTCCGAATCTTACTGCTCTGGAAAATGTGGAGCTTGCTCTTCAGATCTGCAAAGAGCCGCTGGATGCAAGAATGGTTCTGGAGGAGGTAGGGCTTAAGAATCGTCTGGGAAATTTCCCGGCGCAGCTTTCTGGAGGAGAACAGCAGCGTGTATCCATCGCAAGAGCGCTTGCAAAGAATCCCAAACTTCTTCTCTGTGATGAACCTACAGGCGCGCTGGATTATCAGACCGGAAAAGCAATACTGAAGCTTTTGCAGGATATGTGCAGGGAAAAGGGAATGACAGTGATCGTTATTACACACAACTCCGCACTGACACCTATGGCAGACCGTGTGATTAAAATTAAAAATGGAAAAGTTTCTTCCATGGTTCAAAACGAGAATCCTACTTCTGTGGAAAAAATCGAATGGTAGGTGAGGGTTATGAAAAAAGCATTGCATAAGGACTTCTGGATGGAAATAAAAAAGACAAAGGCAAGATTTATTTCCATATTCTGCATTGTATCCCTGGGAGTAGCATTTTTTTCCGGGATCCAGGCCAGTTCACCGGATATGAGATTGTCCGGAGATGCTTATTATACAGAAAATAAAATGATGGATCTGAAGGTGGTTGGAACTCTTGGCCTTACAGAGAAGGATGTTGATGCACTGAAAAAAGTAGAAGGCGTAGAATGGGCAGAGGGAGCCTGGGCGACAGATGTTCTTTGCGGAGAGGCGGATGCCCAGAAGGTTCTTCATGTGGAATCAATAAATAAAGATGTAAATGGGCTGACTGTAACAGAAGGAAGGCTTCCGGAAAAAAGCGGCGAGTGTTTTCTGGACGTGACCTTTGCGCAGGGAATGGGATATCAGATTGGCGACCAGATGGAATTTCGGGAGGATACCGAGGATCCATTTCTGAAAAAAAGAACCTACACTGTTACGGGGGTTGGAAGAACACCTCTTTACATATCTTTCAACAGAGGAAATACAACACTTGGATCCGGTGAGGTGAATGGCTTTGCATATGTACTTCCGGAGGATTTTGACCAGGAAATATATACCCAGATTTATATTCGGGCACATGGAGTGGATCAGGTAACGAGCTATACAGACGCCTATGATACCTTGGTAGAAAGGCTTCAGCAGAACGTAGAAGGAATCCAGAAAGAACGCTGTCTGGCCAGATATGAGGATGTTATGTCTGAGGCAGAGGAAAAGCTTGCAGATGCGGAACAGGAACTTGCCGACGGAAAAGCGGAGGCAGAACAGGAGCTTGCAGATGCCAGGAAGGATCTGGAGGATGGAGAACAGGAGCTTGCCGACGGAAGAAAAGAATATGAAGAAGGCAAAAAACAGCTTGCAGATGCCAGAGAAAAGCTGAAGGACGGACGGGCACAGCTGGATACAGCGCAGCAGACCATAGCAGATGGAAGGATACAGCTTGCAGATGCCAGGGGGCAGCTTGCTTCCGGGTGGGAGCAGTTTCATGCCGGAGAAGCCCGGCTGTCAGAAGGATGGAGTCAATATAACAGCGGAAAACGGGAATATGATGCAGGTAAGGAAAAGCTGGAGAAGGCAAAAAAACAGCTTGCCGACGGAAAGAAAAAGCTGGAAGAAAGCAGATCTGCTCTTGATGAACAACAGAGACAGATTGAAGAGGGAATCCTTCAGGCTCAGAATGGAATCACAGCAATTGAGGCACAGATTACAGAACTGAACGCACAGATTCCCCAGATAGAAGCTGGTATCCAGCAGGCAGCAGAGGCAGAGGCACAGCTTCCTGCACTGCAGCAGGCACTGACTGCAGCCCAGAGAACAGCATCGGAGAAACAGTCAGCAGCAGATATGGCTCAGTCAGCGTTGGATGAAGCCATAAAAAAACTGGAAGCAGGTGAGATCACAGAGGAAGATCTGATTCCATTACAGGAAGCTTTGAATGCAGCTGCAGCAGAGCTGGAAGCCGCAAACGGAGCTGTGGCTCAGGCCCAGGCAGCTTTAGACACCTGCAGTGCGGCTGTGGCTAGGAAACCGGAATTGGAGGCTGGTCTTGCTGCCGCAAAGGAGGGTATTGCCCAGGCAGAGACAAAAAAGACGGAACTTGCATTAACCATAGAGCAGCTGCAGTCAGGCAGGACAGCTGTTGAAGAAGGACGGAAAAAACTGGAACAGGAGGGGAAGAAACTTCAGCAGGCAGAAAAGGAAATTTCTGCTAATGAAAAAAAACTTGCAGCCAGTGAAAAAAAGCTGAAGGAGAGTCTGGCAGTCCTTCAGAGCAGTCAGGCAGAGATTGATGCCAACAGACAAAGACTGAATGCCGCGCAGGCAGAGATCAATGCCAATGAACAGAAACTTGCAGACGGAGAGGCGGAGCTTGTACAGGGCAGGCAGGAGCTTGCGGACGGAGAGGCAGAGATTAAAGAAAATCAGCAGAAGCTGATCGATGCGGAAAAAGAACTTGCAGATGGAGAGGCAGAACTTGAAGATGGATGGAAAGAGTACCGGGACGGCGAAAAGGAGGCAGAGCAGGAGATTGCAGACGGCGAAAAGAAGATTGCCGATGCCCGGAAAGAAATCCAGGATATAGAAGAGCCGGAGTGGATCATTACAGACAGAAATGCTCTTCCGGAGTATTCTGATTACGGAGACAATGCAGACCGTATTAAGAATATCGGAGAAGTATTTCCGGTGATCTTTTTCCTGGTGGCAGCCTTGATCAGTCTTACCACTATGACAAGAATGGTAGAGGAACAGAGAACGCAGATCGGAACTCTGAAGGCCTTGGGCTACGGTAAGTATGCTATTGCCTCCAAGTATCTGAACTATGCATTTTTGGCAACAGTGGGGGGAAGTGCGGCAGGAATTCTGATCGGTGAAAAGATCCTTCCCTATATCATTATCAAGGCATACGGGATTATGTACCACAATGTGGGAAATAACCTGGAGATCCACTATGAACTGAAATTTGCCCTTACAGCGTCTGTGGCAGCTGTAGTCTGTACAGTAGGCGCTACGGTGTTCGCCTGCTATAAGGTTCTGGCAGAGACTCCGGCCTCTCTGATGCGCCCGCCGGCGCCTAAGGAGGGGAAAAGGGTTCTTGTAGAAAAGATCACGATTTTGTGGAAGCATCTGAACTTTACCTGGAAATCCTGTCTGAGAAATCTTTTCCGCTACAAGAAGCGTTTATTTATGACGATTTTCGGCATTTCCGGAAGTATGGCTCTGATGCTGGTGGGATTCGGGATCAAAGATTCTATATCGGACATTGTGGTGAAGCAGTATGAAGAGCTTCAGCATTATGACGGAACTATTATCACAGATGAGGATGCTTCCCCAGAGGAAAGGACAAAACTCTCGGAATATTTAAAACAGAATAAAAAAATCCAGCGATTTACAAACATCCAGTTTACAAAGATCACTGCCCCAAGAGAAAAATCCAATATCAGCTGCTATCTTTATGTGCCGGAGGATATGGAAAATTTCCGGGAGGATGTGACACTGAGAAACCGTATCACAAAAGAAGGATATGAACTTACCGATGCGGGAGCTGTGATCAGTGAAAAAACAGCCAGACTTCTGGGACTGCAGGTGGGAGACAGTATTACTCTGGAAAAAGATCATGAGGAATATCAGGCCAGGGTGGCTGTGATCACAGAAAACTATATGGGGCATTATATTTATATGACTCCTGCAGTTTATGAGCAGACCTTTGGAGAAAAGCCTGTTTATGAGGATGTGATCTTTTCTCTTAAGGATGAATATCTGGATCAGGAGGAAGCAGTAGGAAAAGAAATACTTTCCCAGCCGGCAGCGCTGAGCATCAGCTATACTGCCAGTCTGGCAGCCCAGGTGGACCGTATGCTCAGCACATTGGGAATTGTGATCGTAGTCCTGATCGTTTCCGCAGGAATGCTTGCTTTTGTGGTTCTTTATAATCTGAATAATATTAATATAACAGAACGCCAGAGAGAACTGGCAACCTTAAAGGTACTGGGATTTTATGATAAGGAAGTTTCTCAGTATGTACTGAGGGAAAATATTCTTCTGACCATTGCCGGGATCATTTTCGGATCCGGCTTCGGAGTGATCCTTCATCGGTATATTATTGTCACAGTAGAGGTGGATGCGGTTATGTTCGGACGGAACATACGCCCGGTAAGCTTCCTTTACTGCGCAGTGATCACCTGTATCTTTTCACTGATTGTTAATCTGTTTATGCACAGGAAGCTGAAAAAGATCGATATGGTAGAATCTCTGAAATCTGTGGAATAAATTAACTGTGAAATTTCTGCGTTCCTGCTTGACAACCGCAAAAAATGTAATTATAGTAGGAAACATAGCAAAGGCGAGGAAAAAGAGGAGTATGCTTTTTTCCCTGACAGAGAGGAGCTTCCGCTGGCTGTAAGGAGCTCTCAGAAGGAGAAGGCAGAAGGTAGCTTTGGAGCCGGGAGGCTGATGGCCGGAGAAATAATCCAGAAACCGGCAGCAGGCTTTCACGTAGATCCTGCGTTAAAGGACAATGAGATGTGCAGTGGAAGACAGTTACAGATTTTGAAGCTCTCTGCATAATGAAGGTGGTACCGCGATAAGATTCGCCCTTCACACTTAGGTGTGAGGGGCTTCCTTTTTTCTTCCCCTCACCGTTTAGAAAAATATTCAGGAGGTTATTATGAGCAAAGAACTTGCAAAGACGTATGATCCGAAGGGACTGGAGGAACGTCTGTACAAAAAATGGATGGATAATGGTTATTTCCACGCAAAGGTAAATCCCGATAAGAAGCCTTTTACCATTGTGATGCCGCCGCCAAATGTTACCGGCCAGCTTCACATGGGCCACGCTCTTGATGAAACTATGCAGGATATCCTGATCCGCTTCAAAAGAATGCAGGGATATGAGGCTCTCTGGCAGCCGGGAACTGACCATGCAGCCATCGCTACAGAGGTTAAGGTTATTGACAAACTGAAACAGGAAGGCATCGACAAACATGAGATCGGCCGTGAAGAATTTCTGAAACATGCATGGGCATGGAAAGAGGAGTACGGCGGAAAGATCATCAATCAGCTGAAAAAGCTGGGCGCTTCTGCAGACTGGGAGAGAGAACGCTTTACCATGGATGAAGGCTGCTCCAAAGCTGTTCAGGAAGTGTTTATCAAGCTTTATGAAAAAGGTTATATCTATAAAGGATCCAGGATCATCAACTGGTGTCCTGTATGCCAGACTTCTATTTCCGATGCGGAAGTAGAGCATGAAGATCAGGACGGATTTTTCTGGCACATCAATTATCCCATCGTTGGAGAAGAAGGACGTTTTGTGGAAATTGCCACTACCCGTCCGGAGACTCTTCTGGGAGATACTGCCGTTGCTGTAAATCCTGAAGATGAAAGATATAAAGACCTGGTAGGAAAAATGCTGAAACTGCCTCTGACAGACCGTGAGATTCCGGTTGTGGCAGATGAGTATGTAGATAAAGAATTTGGAACCGGCTGTGTAAAGATCACACCGGCACATGACCCTAATGACTTCGAGGTAGGCAAGCGTCACAATCTTCCGGAGATCAACATCATGAATGATGATGCCACCATTAATTCTCTTGGCGGCAAGTATGCAGGAATGGACCGCTACGAGGCCCGTAAGGCAATGGTTGCGGATCTTGAGGAGCAGGGACTGCTGGTCAAAGTTGTTCCTCATTCTCACAGCGTTGGAACTCATGACCGCTGCGGAACAACAGTAGAGCCTATGATCAAGCCTCAGTGGTTTGTGCGTATGGATGAAATGGCAAAAGCTGCAATCGATGCTCTGAACGACGGAGATCTGGAGTTTGTTCCGGCAAGCTTTGGCAAAACATATCTTCACTGGCTGGAAAATATCCGTGACTGGTGTATTTCCCGTCAGCTGTGGTGGGGACACCGGATTCCGGCATATTACTGTGATGAATGCGGCGAGGTTGTTGTTGCCCGTGAGATGCCGGAGAAATGTCCGAAATGCGGCTGTACTCATCTTCATCAGGATGAAGATACCCTGGATACCTGGTTCAGTTCAGCCCTGTGGCCGTTTTCTACTTTAGGATGGCCGGACAAGACAGAAGAGATGGAGTATTTCTATCCGACGGATGTACTGGTAACCGGATATGATATCATTTTCTTCTGGGTTATCCGTATGGTATTTTCTGCTCTGGAACAGACTGGAAAGGCTCCTTTCCATCATGTTC
>URWL01000116.1 GCA_900551465.1 uncultured Blautia sp.
GTGAATCCAGAAACGAAGTAGCTGTAGTGAAAAATTATATTTATCAGCACTATGATGAGGATTTGAACCTGGAAACGCTGGCAGAAAAAGTATACCTTTCTTCTGGTTATCTTAGTTTTATCTTTAAAAAAGAAACCGGAATGAATCTGAATCGTTATATCCGGGTCTTCCGTATGGAAAAAGCAGGAGAGCTCCTGAAAAATACCAATATGAAGGTGGCGCAGGTTAGTGAGAAGGTAGGCTTTTCTAATGTCTCCTATTTCTGCAGAAGCTTCCGTGAATTTTATGGGAAAAGTCCGGAATCCTATCGGAAAGGAAACACAGAGAATGAGGAATCTGTATCAGAAGATTAAAAATATGAAGTACCGCAATAAGCTCAGGGCGCTTCTGGTGATCGCAAGCCTTGTGCCGGTGCTTTTGATCGCCCTTTACAGTCATATGCGTATGAGCAGCTTTGTGCGTCAGAGAGAAATGGAAGATATGGAATCTCTTCTGGAGCAGACCAGGGAAAATATTGACAGTCAGATTGCAGTATATACCAGTCTCATGAACTACCTTACGTATTCTCCGGATATCGAAGAAATCATTCGGGAAAAAAACATGGACAATTATTCTGCCTACGAAAAATATATGAAAGTGGCAGATCCTCTTCTGACGGTACCGAAATCCTATCATGATGCAATTCGCCAGATCCAGCTTTTTGCAGACAGCATTAAGGTAGAACATGAATATACTCTTGTACCATTGCAAAAAACAGAAGAGAAATGGTGGAATGCAGAGCTTAAGGATGATGTAAGAATCCAATGGATGGTGGATAGGGACAAAAAAGAGGTGGTAGCGGTACGAAATATTTATGATAACAGGGTTCTGGCAGCTGTATTGTGTCTTACTCTGGATTATGACAAGATCTTTCAGCCCTTTTACGGTATGGTGGAAGATGAGACAGGAGCGGCAGTTACAGACGGCAGAGGGCGGGTTGTATATGAAAACATTGCAAATATGAAGGATTCCCGGGGAAACATATCATCTGAGTTTTTTCTGAATGAAATGAAAAAAGATCATGTCCTGAAAGAAATCGGGGAAAATTATTTTTATGCAAAAAGCACCAGTGGAGAAAATGGATGGAATTTTTACCTGTTTCGGTCGAAGGAAGCAATTGCAGGAGAAGTAAAACAGCTTTTTCTGGAGGAAATTCCGCTGATCTTTCTCTGCACTCTGATCGTGTTTGGTCTGGGAACTGTTTTTTCCAGGCTTTTTACCAGAAAAATCGAAGAGCTTACCAGAAATATGGATCAGGTAAACCATGGAAGCCGTGAAGTGACAGTATCCAGTGACTGTGAGGATGAAGTGGGGATTCTTGTGCGCAGTTTCCGGCGTATGATGGATGAGATCAACCGCCTGATCGACGAGGTCTATGTGAATAAGATCGCTCTGAAAGAATTTGAACTGAAAGCCCTTCAGGCACAGATCAATCCGCATTTCCTTTATAACACGCTTTCGGCTATTAACTGGATGGCAATCCGCAGCAACCAGAAAGAAATCAGCAAGGTTACTTTGGCTTTGTCTACTTTTTACCGTACAGCATTAAGCAAGGGGGAAGATATGGTTACTGTAGAAAGCTGCATTCGGAATGTGGAAGCATATCTGGAAATCCAGCTGGTAATGCATGACAATGATTTTAAAGTGCAATGGGAGACAGATACTTCTGTAAAGAATGAAATGGTGCCGAAGCTTCTTCTTCAGCCGGTGGTGGAAAATGCACTGGAGCATGGTCTGGATGTGAAGGAAGAAGGGGAAAAGATCATGAAGATTTCTATTCTGGACGAGGGAGAGGAATTTCTGATGGCAGTAACGGACAATGGTCCGGGAATGAATCCGGAAAAAGCCCGGAACCTTGTAACCTATCAGGCAAAAGGATATGGACTGAAAAACGTTAATGACCGGATCAAACTTCTTTATGGAGAGGAATACGGGGTCAAAATCCTCAGCCATCCCGGTGATGGAACGAGAGTAGAGATCCGTCTTCCGAAGAAAACAGCAGCAGAAAGGGAGGGCAGAGCATAAAATGAACAGATTTTTTCGTAGAACGGCGGCAGTTTTGGCGTCGGCTTGTCTTTTTTGCGGCTGTTCACAGAAAGGACAGCTGCTGGATTCCGGACAGGAGGTATCGGAAGAGAGCAGGAAAGCCTGGGAAAAAGCAGAAACAACTCCTTACGGGGCATATCCGGAGCTTGTGACCTATACTTTGGGACAAATGAGCGGAGCAAATAATTCAAATCTTCCGGAAGGAGATACTTATGAAGATAATGCTTATACCAGATATCTTCGGAAAATGCTGAACATACAGAACGATAATATCTATATGGAAAGTGAAGACAGGTACAGTGAATTTGTTAACATTATTGTGAAAGATCAGACGCTTCCGGATATTCTGGTAGTTTCAGACAGGGAAACACTAAAGGAACTGGTGGACAATGATCTGATCGAAGATCTGACAGAGGTTTACGAAAAATGTACATCCCCAAGGATTAAGGAAATGTATGGCAGCTATGGAGGGGAACTTCTGGAAGCGGGAAAATTTGACGGGAAGCTTATGGCTGTGCCGGAAACAGTCATAGATCATGGACCGAATCTTCTGTGGCTTCGGAAAGACTGGATAGATCAGCTTGGACTGAAAGAACCGGAGACCCTGGAGGAAGCTTTTGATGTGATAGAAGCCTTTACAGAACACAGAATGGGAACAGAAGAAGGAGAGGAACCGGTAGGACTTGCCTGCGACACAGGACTTGTAGGCACCACAAGCTCCAGTTATTCCATGGATGTGGTTTTTGACAGTTTTCATGCCAGTCCCCAGAGATGGATAAAAAAAGATGGAAAAATTGTTTATGGTTCCCTTACAGAAGAAACCAGAAATGCTCTTTCTTTTTTGCATGACTTATATGAAAGAGGGATCCTGGATCGGAACTTTGCCCTTCGTGCACCGAATAATATCAGGGATCTGGTAGTTGAAGGTAAATGCGGCGCTTTTTTTGGTCTCTGGTGGACGCCGAATAATCCACTGATGGATGCCATGGAAAAAGATAAAACAGCAGACTGGGAACCTTATTATCTTCAGGAACCTTCCGGACAGGAAGCATATGCTTCTTTAAGAAATAATAAATATGTGGTTGTGCGTAAGGGGTTTGAGCATCCGGAAATCGTTATGAAGATCATCAGTGTGCTTTTTGACTATACAAGATATGAAGCAGAGGACGCAGACGAGGTAAATGGATACTTTGCTTTGAATGTAGACCCTACAGCAAGACCTCTTGTGATCAATGTAGACTATAATGAGGCAACCTATCAGGTTACCAAAAAGATCCGTGCAGCTCTTGACGGTTCCTGTCCGGAGGAAAATCTGACAGCCATAGAAAGTTCGTATTATCAGGCATGCAGAAATTATCTGGATTCTGAAACGTATACGGCAGAGGACTGGGCGGCTTATAAATCCAGGATTTCTGCGGTAGGGCTTCTGGTGGACGGAAATTACACACCGGCAGTCCATCCTTATCTGGATGATACAGATGGTGTTGTTCCGCAGTCTCTGAAGCAATTTGAAAAAGATTCTTTCATCAGGATTATTATGGGAGAGGTTCCTGTCAGTTATTTTGATACTTTCGTAGAACAGTGGTATCAGCAGGGCGGGGAAGCGCTCACAGAGCAGATCCGGGCATCTAATCCGGGAGAGTGAATGATAAAATAAAAAAGTCAACAGATATTTAGATAAATCTCTAAATAGCTGTTGACTTTTTTGGGGAGAAAAGGTATATTCTAATTAGAAATATTTCTAAATACTTTTTAGTGAAAGGGGTGATACAATGTCTTTTGCAGATACATTTAAGGCGTTGTCAGATCCGGCAAGAAGAGAAATTCTGCAGCTTCTGAAGGATGGCAAAATGTCTGCAGGAGAAATTGGCAGCCATTTTGATATGGCAGGAGCGACTATATCCTACCATTTGAAGATTCTTAAAAAGGCAGATCTTGTATGGGAAACAAAGGTAAAAAATTACATTTACTATGAATTAAATACCTCGGTGGTAGAAGAAATCCTTCTGTGGCTTACTGAGCTTACAGGAGACAAGAAATAGAAAATCATTTATGGTTCAGCTTGTTCTGAACAGGAGGAGGAAAATATCATGCTGAAAAAATATAAATGGACACTGCTGACAGCAGGATTTATGATACTGCTGCCAATGGTCTTAGGCTTGTTCTTGTGGAATAAACTTCCCGATATGATACCTACACATTTTGGAACAGATAATGAGATAAATGGCTGGAGCAGCAAGCCAATGGCAGTATTTGGAATGCCGTTATTTATGCTTGCAATGGAATTTGTCTGTGCTTTTTTTACAAATGCAGATCCCAAACGGAAAAATATTAATGACAAACTGATGAGAGCTATACTGTGGATCATCCCAATTATTTCTATAGTGACCTGCCTGAGCTGTTATGCGGCAGCTCTTGGATACGTAATTGATATTGGAATGATAATGAATATAATTCTGGGTATTGTATTTATCATTATGGGAAATTATATGCATAAGATCAAACAGAATTATACGGTAGGAATCAAGATTCCATGGACATTAAACAGTGAAGAAAACTGGAATCGTACACATAGACTTGCTTCATGGCTGTTTATACTTGGAGGAATTGCTTTTATAGGAAATGCGTTTTTTAAATCAGAGTGGGTGCTGGTAGCTTTTATGATAGCTGTGGGAGTAATTCCTATGGGATATTCATATATCCTTTACAAAAAAGGAATCTGATTTTTATTAAAACCCTCGAAAGAAATCCGGGAAAAAGGAATCTTTCGGGGGTTTTTGTAAAAGAGTTATTATTCATGATATAAAACAAGTGAGAAGAACCGTACGTCCGAATCGCCTGCCCAGCATACCATTCCGGCAGATTCTGCCATTTTTTGAGCATCTACACCATAGGCAGACATACAGGAATGTGTTTTGTAGGGTCCTGCACTCATAATGAGATAATTGTCTTCTCTGGAAGGGAAGATATGTTCTGCCAGTTTTTCTGTAAGTACATTCTGATCATATTTGGCTTTTTTAAAGACAGCCGGACTGTTTTCCGGATGCTCCAGAACAGTCTGGAGTACAAGCGCTTTTTCATAAGCCTGTGCCTTATCACGCATTTCTTCTGGTGTACCGCAGGCAGGAGGGCATGCCGGAATTTTATCATAGCAGCCGCAAAGATTTTCTTCGCAGAACTGACGGTATTCCGGCACAAAGGATAACTCCTTCACGTCTACTACAGCAGCATTGGCAAAGCCAAAAGACAGTGCTTCTTTTACAAAATCCATGTTTATACTTCCTCCTTTGTTTTTCATATGCTTTATTATAACGTATCTTATAGAAGTGTTCTATAAAAGAATACAGATCAGAACGGTTTTTGTATAACTGTCCCCTTTTAAAAAGTGAAAATTGTATATTTTAAAATGTACAGTTATTGAGTATGATATATTTAGTTTATTTGGAAAGAAGGGGGCCTATCATGAACAGTCAAAATAATACTATTATGAAACTTGCACAGACAGCACTTTTGGCGGCACTTTGTTATGTGTCTTTTACATTTTTACAGATTAAAATACCTGTACCGGGTGGAGACGCTACATCGATTCATATAGGAAATGCATTCTGTGTTTTAGGTGCGTTGCTTTTGGGAGGATGGTATGGCGGACTTGCAGGAGCGATAGGAATGACTGTTGCAGATATTCTGGATCCGGTGTATATTACAGTGGCTCCAAAAACGTTTATTCTGAAGCTGTGTATTGGTCTTATTACAGGAGTGGTAGCGCACAGGATTGCTAAAATTAATGAGAGCACAGATAAAAAGTATGTGATGAAATGGAGTATACTTGCATCTTCTGCAGGTCTGGCATTTAATGTGGTGGCGGATCCGATAGTTGGATATTTTTATAAACAATTTGTACTTGGTCAGCCTCAGAAGATGGCAGAGGTGCTTGCAAAGTTAAGTGCAATGACAACATTATTTAATGCAGTTGTATCGGTGATTCTGGTTACAGTACTTTATAATGCGGTACGCCCTGTGCTGATCAAAAGTCATTTGCTGGCAGTAGGGAGAACAAAGGAACAGCTGAATTGATAAGTGTAGATAAATAAGTCGTTGGCCGATAAGGAGCTACCTGTCGTCCGGCGGCTTTTTTTGCACCGGGAAAGTTGCTGCAAAATATACTGCTTTCCTGGTGTATAAAAACGTTCCGTTTTGCCTGAGAGAATTTTATAAAAAAAATGAAAAAAATAGTTGACATATGCTGAGAGCTGTGGTAAATTAATCTGGCTGTCACAAAGAAATGATTCTTTTGAATAAACAACTCAAAAAACTTAAAAAAAAGTCAGAAAAAGTTGTTGACAAACATTTCTAAGTGTGGTAAAGTAAACAAGCTGTCAGGGAGACAGAGATTTAGAAAATCGAACATCAAAAAAGTTTGAAAAAACTTGAAAAAAGTTCTTGACAAACAAAAACAGATGTGATAAACTAAGTGA
>URWL01000117.1 GCA_900551465.1 uncultured Blautia sp.
TCCGGCATAACCCTGAGGTAGGCATTGATATTATAAAGATCGTTTACTCCTAAATTAATGATCACAGCCTTTTTTTCCTGTTTTGGTCTGTTTCGAACCTGAGAATACAACTGTTTAAATGCAGTTTTTCTAAACCATTCCAGTCCCTGGCTTCCTTTGCATATAAAGCTTACATTCGGAGAAACATCTTTTTTAATAAGACCTGCAATCCCCACTGTTCTGGAATCCCCTACCCAGTATACTCTGTCATATCGGTTCGGCATATACAGACTGGAAGGCTTCCTGTCACTTTCTTTCGGAAAGGTTACCATATAATAAGTTCCTGTTTTTGAAGGAATCCTGTCTCCGGTCATATACTCCGGATCCATAGTTTTTCCCTTTTCTCTTGACCACCCCAGAACCATATCGCCATTTCTCAGACCTACTGCCGGAAATGCCGGAATCTGCTGTGATGATGTATAAATTCTTCGGTATAATTTTCCATTGGAATATCTCAGTGTTACAGAGGACGTCTTTTCTATTGCTGCATAAAATTTCATATTCCCAGTTACAGCAGCCTTTGTTCCAGGCTTCCTGATATATCTTCCGTTCACTGTACTTGTCCAGCCTATCCCTTTATACGTACTTCCGCATGGCACAGAAGGAAGTGTAACCGACTGCCTTTTATCCATTAGTTTTCTCTTTGAAATATACTCCCGCTTTCCATCATGAGTATAAAACCTGACCTGGTACAGTTTATATCGGTAAAGATAAAATTTAGTATTTTCTTTTACACGGAAACGATCTCCCGGATCATAAAATTTTTCTTTTTGTCCTGTTTTAAGAACCCAGTAGTACCGATACCCGGAAGCAGAGACTTCCGGAAGATTAATATAAGTATTTTTTTCTGCCTTGCATGCCCATTTTCGAAACCTTTCTGAGGATACTTTTCCTTTTGAATCTGCAAAAACCACTTTATACTTTACAGGAGTAGCCTCTGCCGGTCTGCTTCCAAACAAGAACACCGCTGCAAAAACCACTAAGAAAATCAGAATTTTTTTCCTCATTGTCTCAAGTTTCATATTATCCCTCTTTCTTTTTCTCTTTCCCGATCAGAGATTTCAACAACTTTACAATTAATCTGGGTACAAACATAATAGCTTTTCCTATCCGGAAGGTCACAGTCCTTTTTACAGCTTTATTTTTTTCTTTTAATTTTTTATTTGTACGGCGAAGAGACTGTATCCTTTTTTCCAGATTTTCTATTTTTGCATCTTTTCCTATTTTTGCATATAAGGTCATATATTTCAGCAGTACAGTTTCTACTTCATCCGGATTCCGGTTTTGATTTTCCTCTCCTTCTGAAGATATTTCTGTAAAAAAGCTGTCCCACTGCTCTCCAAGATCTGTTTTTTCCAGGTCCTGCACCTGTTCCCGGCCCTTCAGACCAATCTCTTCTCCCAATTTCGGATCTTCAAGAAGTTTTATTACCTCCTTTGCAAGAAGATCAGGACGCTTCTGCGGTACAGAGATGATTCCTCTTCCGTCTCTTGTCAAGGTAAGCCACGGAAGATCGTAAGTCACTACAGGAACTCCATGCGCCATCGCCTCGCAGAACACCATGGAAAAACCTTCATATTCGGATGTTCCCACAAATACAGATGCAGTGCTGTAATATTTTTCTACTTTTGAGGTAAATCCGGTTAAAATAAGATTATCCTGTATTCCCAGCTGTTCGATCAGATCCTCCAGTTCTTTACTGACATTTTCATTTCCCTGACCGATCATATATAATCTGGCATCCGGTATTTTTTTTACTACATGGGCCATCATATATGCCGCATCAAAAGGCTGCTTCTCCGGCGAAATCCTGCCAGCCCATACAATTGTATTGTCTTTTCTTTCTGTGATCACAGTAGAATCCACAGTAAAAGAAATCGGATTAGAGATGCATTTTGAATAATCGGTAAAGCAGCTGACCAGTCTCTGATCTGCCTCTGATAAGGTTACAACTCCATTACTGATACGATAATCATAGATCAGCTCAGCAAATTTGTCTCCCATAAAACGGTAAGGAGCACAGGTAAAACTGTGACAGTGTATTACAAAAGCCGGATGCGACGGCTGCCCTTTTACACTGAGTATATCCCATAAAATACAGGGGTCCACCCACATTCCTGTTACAACAATATCTATTCCATGCTCCCGGATCACTCGTTCCCATGCCTGATATCGTCTGGAATACAATCCTTCTGTTAATTTTGTAACAGCAGGAATACAGTCTCTTTTTACACGAGGATCCAAAGAATACTCCTTGATTGAATTCTTTTCCTCCTCCTCGTCTGTAATCAAGATTACCTTGTACAACGGATTTCCTGCTTCATCCACCATTTCTGCCCAAATATTGCACAGCTCAGCCGCAACCCTCTGGGCACCCCCATTTTTGATCGAACGGTAATACATTGCCACTGTTCTCGGATAACCTGAAATATGTTTCTTATGTGTAAACAGCTCCACCTGTGCAAGCTTCTCTGCAACACCAGCAGCTTTCTCCCAGTTCTGTTCTGCAAGCTTACTGATCACTTTATCCATTCCCCAGACATCAATGAGATGCTGAAATGCTTCCGACAGATTTTCTATCTGAAGATTTCTGGCCCAGCGTCCTGTACAATCCCCAAGAAAATGATCAGCAATGGTATCAAGAACCGACTGATATTTTTCCAGTTCTCCCTGCTGCTGTGCAAACTCCACCAATGCTTCCCATACTTTTTTTTCTGTGAGAAGAACATCAAATTTGGCAGTTGATATATAATTGCTGCCGGTAACTCCAAGTCCAAATTTATACCGGTACAACTGGTCTTCAATCCCTCTGTAGCTTCTGGAATTGTATGCAATCAGAAAAAAAGCATACAGATCCTGTGCTTTAGGAAAAGATCCGTCCTTTACCTGCTGAAATGCCCTGCGGCATATGTCTCCCTTGTAAATCTTATTCCAAAGACTGTACCCAAAAAACTTATCTGTCCAGCAGGCCCCAACAAGATTTTCTTCATTGATCTCACCTTCCATATAAGGTTCCAGCAGTTTCTGGTTCATTTCGATACGTTCTTTAGGCACTCCTGCACAATTGATAATCTCTGTGCCAAACTGAACCATATCTGTACGATATTTTTCTATTGCCCTGTAAGCTATTTCACAGGCCTGAGGATGCAGTTCGTCATCTCCGTCAACAAACATGATATATCTTCCACGGGATGCTGCCACTCCATCTTTTCTTGCCTGAGAAGTGCTTAAATTTTCACTGTGATATATGGGAATGACCCTGGAATCCCTTGCTGCATAATCCTTCAGTATTTTTGCAGAAGAATCCCTGGAACAGTCATCTACACAGATGATTTCAATATTATTTAATGTCTGTCCGCAGATACTGTCCAAACAATTTGGCAGATATTTTGCCACATTACATACAGGAACAATTACGGAAATCAGAACCTCTCCATTATTTGAAGATCCTGTACTCCATTTAAACTTCATTTTTTTCTTTCCTCCATACACTTGTCTCAATCAATGTTTTATCATCTTCTTTAATTTCCTGGGAACAGCCAGAACAGACTGACCAAGCTTAAACGTAGTACTTTCTTTTATACCTTTCAGTTCCTGTTCTGCTTTTTTTGCCCTTTTCAGCCAATAGGATCTTTCTTCTTTTAATCCCATGACCTCACGGAACATATATTCTTTTACGTCATATCGGCATATATCACAATATATTTCATATTTCTTTTCATTATAAGAATAGCATTGTTCTTTTCGGAAATCTTCCAGCCCAAATTCCTCAAAAACTTCCTCCCGAAGTTTTTCATATACTTCTGAAAATGCCTGTGCCGATTTCAACGAACAAAGATTATAGATACTTACTCCAAGCACCAGATTCTTAAAGCTGTTTTGAGTTTCCTTATACAGATCCCTCCTTATCAGCTCCTCCTTTAATTCTTTCAGCGCCTCATACCAATTCCATGGAGATCTTGCATTATTTGCCTGAAGACTCTCTCCTGACTGCCTGTAATTTACAAACACCTGGCGGACTGCTGTAATACGTTTTGCCAAAACCATTGCAAGAAAAACAAAATATACATCATTACTTCTGGGAAGATCCATAAAGCGGATCTGTTCCGTGTCAATCAGGCTTTTTTTAAACATTTTGCTCCAGGGACAGCCTGATGTCACATTAAAGATATAGGGAAAACTTTTCCCCTCAAAGGGCAGTGTTTCCGGAAGATAATCTTTTTGGAGAATATAATCAATATCCTTATATTTTTTTGTTTTTTCATTATATAATCGTGCATCAAACAGACAGATATCAGCCTGATCTTCTCTCATCTTTTCAAGAACCCGGCCAATCATTTCTTTTTCAAAAAAATCATCTGCATCCAAAAAAAGGCAGTACTGCCCCTTTGCCTCTTCCAGTCCGATATTCCGCATCACTCCGGCACGTCCACAATGTTCCTTCTCGATCAGGCAGATCCTGTCATCCTCAGCCTGTATCCTTTTTATTATTTCTATTGTATCGTCTGAAGATCCATCATCCACACATATGACCTCAAACTCGCAAAAAGTCTGCTCTAAAAGACTGCGCAGACACTGTTCCACATATTTCTCCACATTAAACGTAGGAATGATCACAGAAACAACTGTATTATGGTTCTCACACATGATTTCCTCCAATCTGATCCTGTCCTGTCCATTTCATTTTCAATCCGTATTGTATCATAGAATAAAATCATTGGCAATTCATACTCTTCGCTATATTACAATTTTGTTTCATTTATCTCTTTCCATCCGGAAAACTGTTTACAAAGGATTAATTTTCTGTTATAAGCGCGTAATTATTATACCATTGCAGTCTACTTATGGTAGGATTAAGTTATATCTGGGAAAGGAGAATATCCATGACTGATTATCGATTCAAATTTTCTATCATATCTGCTGTATATAACGCAGAAAACTATCTGGAAGATGCTATTCAGAGTATTCTTGTACAGGATATCGGCTTTCAGGACTCTGTCGAACTGATCCTGGTAGATGATGGTTCTCCTGATTCTTCTGGTTCCATATGTGATTTCTGGCAAAAAAAATATCCTGATAACATCAAGGTGATCCACAAGGAAAATGGCGGTGTATCCTCTGCCCGAAACGCAGGAATTGCTGTAGCAGAAGGCAGATATATCAATTTTATGGACTCTGATGATAAGTTATCCCCAGACACCTTATCTTCCGTGTATCAATATTTCATCACTATAGATGACAGGGCAGATCTTGTATCTATTCCTATTTACTTTTTTGAAAAAAAAGAACAGCCGCATCGGTTAAATTATAAATTTGCATCCAACAAGAACCTTCTTGTGGATCTGAACCAAAAATATTCCTTTGTACAATTATCTGCTGCTTCCGCTTTTTTTAAAAGAGAAGTCTTAACTCCAGATTTTTTCAGCACCACTCTGCGGTATGCGGAGGATGCAAGAGCCATTATGGGACTTTTTCTCAAAAACCCCATATATGGCATTGTTCCTCAGGCTCGTTATGACTATCGATGCCGGGAAAGTATGAATTCTGCCCTAAACGGTTCCAAACTACATAAAGAATGGTATCTGGACTGTCTGCAGGAATATGTCCTCTGGTCTGCACAACAAGCCCTTGCTCTGTATGGCTCTGTGCCAAAATTTGTTCAGTTCCACATGATGTATGATCTGCAGAGCCGATTCCGTATGGAAGAATTCCCGGAACATGTCCTGACTCCCTCAGAAAAAGAAAAATTTATGGTTCTCCTAAAGGAATGCCTGTCTTATATCAGTGATCCGATCATCCTGGAGCAAAAAAATCTTTCCAAGGAGCAAAAGGATTTGGTCATCCGTACAAAATACGGTGCTGATTCCGGAATTCTTGAATATAAGAATGAAGATTACCGTTACCGATATGGAGAAACCACCACAGCTTCCATGTCCTCTTATGTGGTAAAGCTTCAGCAGCTGATTCCTCAGGATAATGGTCTTCTGCTTTATGGTTCCGCAAAAACAGGGGTACATTTTCCAAAACCAGAGCATTTTTTTGTTCGTTTAACTGCAAAAAAACAGGCAATAACTCTCCCATGCAGTTTCCAACAGAATGCTGATCGTGTATTCCGATATCACGGCAGTACCCTGGCTTGTTTTTACGATTTTCAGGTATTGATTCCTTATGATATTCTGAAAAGGAACTCTTCATTGGAGATTTGTATGACCTGTAATTCCCATACAGTTAAATTCCGTAATCTTACTGCTGAGCCCTCTTTTCCTGTTCCTCCAAAGGCACAGAAAAAAACCTGGGATTGCCATTCTTTGTTTTTTTCCAGAACCAGGGAAGAAATTTTGGTAGAATCAGGGCATCTGTTAAAGCGCTGTATTACTTCCTTTAAATCCCATTTTAACAAATAACAAATCCCCGGTTCTTTCAAAATGATATGCTCCCTTCTAGGTAGACAGTTAAAATGATAAAACTGTTTATCAAGGAGGGAGCATTTTCTATGCGTAAATATTCTGCTGAAG
>URWL01000118.1 GCA_900551465.1 uncultured Blautia sp.
TTCAAGAGTCCGG
Organism: uncultured Blautia sp.; assembly: GCA_900551465.1. Taxonomy (GTDB): domain Bacteria; phylum Bacillota; class Clostridia; order Lachnospirales; family Lachnospiraceae; genus Blautia_A. The sequence goes on from URWL01000118.1 coordinate 14, forward strand.
GCAAGACTTCGCCGGGCAGAAGATAAAGGTGCAGAAGAATACAGGATCGGAAGTCTGTATGTATGTCCTTCTAAACATATGGTAACAGTAAATAAAGAACCAGTCAGTCTTACACTGAAGGAATATGAGATGCTTTGCCTGTTATTGAAAAACAGTGGTATGGTGCTGTCCAGAACACAGCTTCTTAATCAGATATGGGGATATGAGTTTGATGGAGAGAGCAGGACGGTAGACGTACATATCAGAACTTTGCGCCAGAAATTGGGAGAAGCAGGAGATCTGATCGAAACAATCCGGGGAATCGGATATAAGATGGGAAAATAATCTTCTGTATCGGAAGAAAAAATAAGAGAAAAACAGATGCCATGGGGTTTCCCATGGTATTTTTCTGCATGTCATGTTACAATTCTTTTATGCGAAAAAATATTTTCACAGATAAAGCATCAGTGGTCTGTGAGGAATATCAGAATAACATATATGCGAGGTAATCATTTATGAAATCACTTGTAATTGCAGAAAAACCTTCGGTTGCCAGAGATATCGCCAGAGTCCTCCACTGCAGTCAGAAAGGAAACGGATGTTTGGAAGGAAAGGAATATGTTGTAACCTGGGCGCTGGGACATCTTGTGACTTTGGCTGATCCGGAGGAATATGATAAAAAATATATGAAATGGGAAATGAGTACACTTCCCATGATGCCAGAGCACATGAAGCTGGTAGTGATCCGACAGACTGCGAAACAGTACAATGCAGTAAAGACACAGCTTTTCCGAAAAGATGTGGGAGATATCATTATTGCCACAGATGCAGGAAGAGAGGGAGAACTGGTTGCCCGTTGGATCCTTGATAAATCTGGATGCAGGAAGCCCATCCGTCGTCTGTGGATCTCGTCCGTAACGGATAAAGCTATCAGAGACGGTTTTCATAATCTGAGGGACGGAAGAGAATATAACGATCTTTACCGGGCAGCAGCCGCAAGAGCAGAGGCAGACTGGCTGGTGGGAATGAATGGTACAAGAGCGCTGACATGTAAATATAATGCACAGCTTTCCTGTGGTCGTGTACAGACGCCCACTCTTGCCATTATCGCCATGCGAGAGGAAGAAATCAGACATTTTCAGCCAAAGGAGTATTATGGGCTTACAGTAAATGCAGGGGAGATACTCTGGACCTGGAAAGACCAGAAAAGCGGAAGTTTCCGTACTTTTCATAAGGAAAAGGCAGAGGAGATCCGAGAGAAGATAAAAGATGGAGCGCTGACCATTACTTCGGTGACAAAAAAGCCAAAGAAAACCCAGGCGCCGGGACTGTATGACCTGACTACATTACAGAGAGAAGCAAATCAGAAATACGGATTTTCTGCGAAAGAAACTCTGAACATCATGCAGAGACTTTATGAAAACCATAAGGTTCTTACTTATCCAAGAACAGATTCCCGTTATATTGGAAAGGACGTGGTACCGACCATCAAGGAAAGGCTGAAAGCTTGCGGCACAGGCCCTTATCGGAAGCTGGCAGGAGCCTTGCTGAATAAACCGATCCAGGTAAACGGAAGCTTTGTAGATGATAAGAAGGTCAGCGACCATCATGCCATTATCCCTACAGAGCAGTTTGTACAGCTTGATCATATGACAAATGAAGAGAGAAAGATTTATGATATGGTGGTGCGCCGCTTTTTAAGTGTCCTGTATCCGGCCTTTGAATATGAGCAGACTGCCATGGAGGCAGAAGCTTCCGGATATGTGTTTGCAGCCAGCGGAAAAACAGTGAAAAATGCCGGATGGAAAGAAGTTTATGAGGGCGATTACCGGGAGGAGGAAGACGAAAACGAACAGGAAATGAAAGACCAGAGTCTTCCGGTGTACAAAGAGGGAGAAAAGCTGAAGATTCTGGATATCCGTATGAAAGAGGGAAAAACAAAGCCTCCGGCAAGATTTACGGAAGCCTCCCTTCTTGCTGCTATGGAAAATCCTGTAAAATATTTATCTACAGGAGACCGTCAGGCTGCAAAAACACTGGGAGAAACAGGCGGACTTGGAACCGTTGCTACCAGAGCAGACATTATTGAAAAACTGTTTAACAGTTTTATGATGGAGAAAAAAGGAAATGAGATCCATCTTACTTCTAAAGCAAAGCAGCTTCTTGAACTGGTTCCTGAGGATCTTAAAAAACCGGAGCTTACTGCAGATTGGGAAAAGAAACTTTCGGATATCTCCAAAGGGAAGCTTCGTCAGGATACTTTCCTGAAAGAAATCAGAGATTACACCTGTGAGATTGTTGATGAGATTAAAACCGCAAGCGGAACATTCCGCCATGATAATATTACAAACAAGGTATGCCCTCAATGCGGAAAACGGCTTCTGGCAGTAAATGGAAAAAACAGTAAGATGCTGGTATGTCAGGACCGTGAATGCGGGTATCGGGAAACCATTTCCAGAACAACAAATGCACGCTGTCCCAAATGCCATAAGCGTATGGAGATGATCGTAAAAGGAAAGGAAGAAACTTTTATCTGTGTCTGCGGGTATAAAGAAAAGCTGTCTTCTTTCCAGGCGAGAAGGAAAAAAGAAGGAGCAGGTGTAAATAAAAGAGATGTACAGAAATATCTGAAACAGCAGCAGAAAGAAGCAAAAGAGCCGGTGAATAATGCTTTTGCCCAGGCTCTTGCAGGGATCAGGCTGGACTGAATTAAAAAAGAACTACACAGGAGGAACTATATGCCAGTTTTTGACTTTAACCAAACTCCGGAAAAAGGAACGACACCGGAATGCACATATACTACTTTTCAATCTAATGAAGACAAAGCCACACCGGAAAAACCGATTCTGATCCTGGATAATCAGAAATGCCAGTGGCCCCATCATTCCTGCGGGGTGTTTACCAATCCTGTCCATCGTACTTCCTTTGAATTTAAAGAGGAAAAGACAGCTGCCAGTGCGGATATCCGAAAGGTGGATTCAAGATTTGTAAGTCTGATCCGCTGGCTGGGAGAAAACCGGATCAATGTACGGCTTTCAGGAGAAAACAGAACAGAAGGGTACTGTGTTTACGGAATTCGTGAGATTGCCTTTGGAGGAGGAAAAAAACTGTCTGCAGAGGATGGTTTTCTTCAATATATGATAGAACGGCTTTTGGCCAGCAGCGCACCGGAAGAGCTTTCGAAAGATGAAGAAGATATAGAAGATGGAGATGACATGAAGCTTACCAGCATTCAGAGCATAACAGATTTTATGACCTGCGCCGGCCGTACTCTTCCGGATAACATCCGTCTCTGGGCAAGAAGAAATCTTGCAGTTGCACGTTCTTCAGAGGTTTCTCAGGAGGAACGGCGCCATGCGCAGCGAGCTCTTTCCATTATGATGAATATCCGGTGGAAAAGTAATTATTTCGAAGCTATCGATCCGGATGAGGCAAGAAGGATTCTGGATGAAACTCTTTATGGTATGGAAAAAGTAAAGCAGAGGATTATTGAAACCATTATTCAGATCAACAGGACTCATACCCTTCCGGCTTATGGACTTCTTCTGGTGGGGCCGGCAGGAACTGGAAAATCTCAGATTGCTTATGCAGTGGCAAAAATACTGAAACTGCCCTGGACAACGCTGGACATGAGCTCTATTAATGATCCGGAGCAGCTGACCGGAAGTTCACGTGTTTATGCAAATGCAAAACCAGGTATTATACTGGAAGCTTTTTCCATGGCAGGAGAGTCAAATCTTGTATTTATTATTAATGAGCTGGATAAGGCGGCTTCAGGAAAGGGCAATGGAAACCCGGCAGATGTTCTCCTGACACTTTTGGATAATCTGGGCTTTACCGATAACTATATGGAATGTATGGTTCCCACATCCGGAGTCTATCCAATTGCTACGGCTAATGATAAATCTCAGATCAGTGCACCCCTGATGTCACGTTTTGCTGTTATTGAGATTCCTGATTATACTTTTGAAGAAAAAAAGGTGATCTTTTCCAGATTTGCACTTCCAAAGGTGCTGAAAAGAATAGGATTAGAAGCTCATGAGTGTATTATAGAAGGAGATGCACTGGACGCTGTGATCCGGAAATATTCAGATACTTCCGGAATACGTGATCTGGAACAGGCGGCAGAGCATCTGGCAGCCAATGCTCTTTATCAGATTGAGGTGGATCATAGAAAAGAAGTAAGATTTACAAAAGAAGCAGTGAAAGAGCTTCTCGACTGATGAAATGATTTTTAGGAGAAACAAGGAACCGGCGGAAATTCTGCCGGTTCCTTTGGAAAAATGTATTTAGTTTTGCTGGTAGACGCTCAGGAAGTCTGCGATTTCTTCTGACGCCTTGGAAAGAACCTCAATACGAGGAAGATATACAACACGGAAATGATCAGGCTGCTTCCAGTTGAATCCGCCTCCGTGGATCAGAAGGATTTTTTTCTCACGGAGAAGATCCAGCGCAAACTGCTCATCGTTTGTAATATTGAACTTTTTCGTATCAATTTTAGGGAAGATATAAAAAGCGGCTTTTGGTTTTACTGCCGTGATCCCCGGGATATCTGTAAGGGCTTTATAAATAAATTCTCTTTGCTCGTAAATTCTTCCGCCGGGTATAATATAATCATTTACACTCTGATGTCCTCCCAGAGCTGTCTGGACAATGGACTGCGCAGGAACATTGGAGCAGAGACGCATGTTTGACAGCATGTTGATACCTTCAATATAATCTTTTACATGGTGTTTGTTTCCGCTTAAGATCATCCAGCCAATACGATAGCCTGCAATCATATGAGATTTAGACAGTCCGCTGAAGGTAACACAGAAAAGATCTGGGGCAAGAGAGGCGATAGAAATATGTTCCTCGCCATCCATGACCAGACGGTCATAAATTTCATCAGAAAATATAATAAGCTGATGACGTCTTGCAATATCTACGATTTTCTGAAGGACTTCTCTTGGATAAAGAGCTCCTGTAGGATTGTTGGGATTGATGATAACAATAGCCTTTGTCTTATCAGTGATTTTTTTCTCAATATCATCTATATCCGGGTACCACTCAGACTGCTCATCGCAGATATAATGGACAGCCTTTCCGCCGGCAAGAGTGGCACAGGCGGTCCAAAGAGGGTAATCCGGAGATGGAATCAGAATTTCATCTCCGTTATCCAGAAGAGCAGACAGGGAAAGATTGATCAGCTCGCTGACTCCATTACCGGTGTAGATATCTCCGATGGAAACGTTAGGGATATGTTTCAGCTGTGCGTACTGCATGATAGCTTTTCTTGCGGAAAAAAGTCCCTTTGCATCAGAATAGCCTTCACATTCCGTAAGCTGCTGGCGCATATCATAAATTACTTCATCGGGAGTTCGAAAGCCAAAGGGAGCAGGATTTCCAATGTTCAGCTTTAATACATGGGTACCTGCTTCTTCCATTCGGGACGCTTCTTCTACAACAGGACCTCTGACATCGTATAAAACATTATCCAGTTTGGATGATTTCTTAAATTCACGCATTTTTGTTCCTCCCATAAGTTCGATTTGCGGATCTATTTTTTTGGAATCTCTAGTTTGGACAAGTTCAATTTGGAACTCGGATTTTTCCGGCAATGTTTTTTCAGCGGACATGATTTCTGGTTCAGATTTGGACGTGTCGGTATTTCCTATAAGCCATTCAGGACTTGTGTGAAGAGTTTCTGCAAGAAAGTTCAATATATCAGGACGGGGAAGGGTTTTACCGCTGACATACTGGCTTACATGGCTTTTTCCAAGCTTTATATGACGGGATTCTGCGGTTCGGACAAGATCTATCTGCTTCATATTTTGTTTATTCATTGCAGAACGGAGCCTGTCGGCAAAAATTTCTTTTGAGTTCATAGATTCCTCCTGAAAAATAGAAACTTAAAAAGTTCAATTTATAAAAGGAGTATAGCACGAAGAGTTCAAAAGTTCAATAATAAAATTATGGATATTAATAAAAAAAATGAATGGATTTTTGGCTGTGGATCGTATTATAAGTGAAAGACAGCGTCAGTGTACACCGACGCGAATGTAGGTATTTATCAATGAAGGGAGAAAAGGATTATGAAGAAAAAAGCAGCAGTCGTTTTATTTACAGGAGCATTACTTGTGGCATTTAGTACAACAGGAGTCCTGGCAGGCGGTCATGGACATGGCAGAAATCATATGGGAAGAAACTGCAGTTCAGAAAGAAACGTCTGCATTTATGAGGAACAGGACAGAGTATGTATCTGCGGACAGGACAATGAAAGCAGAGAAGGAAGCTGTGGAGAATGCCCTGGATTTGAAGACGAGGATCATGATGGCATTTGTGATCATCATAAGGAAGAAGGATGCCGTCTGACAGGAGGGCAGGGATGCCACAGGAGAAACAGAAGATAGGAAAGAATAATTATCGGAGAATGCACAGTGCAGGAGGATCCTTCCCAAAATGCAGCACTGTGTGGAACAACACAGAAATTCATACTGTTATTATGCACATTCGG
>URWL01000119.1 GCA_900551465.1 uncultured Blautia sp.
CAGCACATTGTCAACTCGCTGAAACATGATATTAATTATACGGAAGCCCAGTATCGTACCGGTTATTTTTATTATCCGGGCAACCATACCGCACCGCCTTCTCTCTGTGTAAATATCCGCCGTTCAGGAAAAACCGGTTATCGGCTTCTCATCCGTCCCGGAGAAATCCCTCTGGACGACACCTTTGGTTTTATTGCAGAACACCTGGCGTCTCTCATATCTCACATTCTGTCCACCAAGGCTGTGCCGGAACGTGATGCATTATACCCGCTCCATCAGATTTTCCACAATCTCCTGACTAATCCTAAGGCAGATTATGTGGAAATCAGCCGACAGCTTACCGAAAATGGCTGGATGTCAGCGCATTCCTACCAGTGTATTCTGATCAAAACAGGAATCCTGGACTGGAAAAACCTGACTTTGAAATCCATATGCAGTTATATAGAAAATTTCATTCCCGCTTCCTGTGCTCTGGAGCATCGCGGAAACGTGGTTGTTTATATCAATCTGAATCTGTGTGATCTTACGCTGGATGAAATATCCCAGAAGCTTGCAGGATTTATCCGTGACAGTCTTTTAAATGCCGGATACAGCAGAGTAATGCTTGGTCACTTTAATTTTCAGAGACAGTATGTACAGGCCTCTATTTCCATTCAGGTAGGCTCCCGGAAGAATCCCACCTCCTGGATCCATCATTTTAATGATATCGCCCTGCCGTACATACTTGAACAGATCACATCAAAGCTCCCTGCCTACATGATCTGTCACGAAAAGCTGCTGAAACTGAAATATCAGGATGAAGAAACCGATTCCCAGCTTTATGAAACTTTGCGCGCCTACCTTCAGAACCAGCAAAGCGCAACAAAAACGGCTGCGGCACTTTATATTCACCGCAGCACGTTTCTTTACCGTCTTGAAAAAATAGAAAAGTTATTGAAATCAGATCTCAGCGATCCTGACGAACAGCTTTATCTGATGCTTTCTTTCTATCTGATGGATCAGGAAGAAAGATCAAAGAAATAGCAGGAGGTATAGGCTATGGTATCCGGTCCGTAATAGTATTTCATCTGGTTTTTTGTACAGATATCACTTACCAGGATTCCATAGGCCTCCATGGAAGAAATTCTTTTTTCCGGCTGTCTGCATGGTGCACCCGGATAAGTACATTCTTTACATAATGTACAGGTTCCGGCCCCCAGGGGCAGCACCTCCGGACAAATTTCCCGGAGCTTTTCAGCAGTTTCAAGAAAGCGCTTCTTATGGCGTTCTTCCGCTTCCTTAATACCTTCCCAGTCCATACTGTCTTCCAGTTCTCCTACAGTTTGTACAAGAATTCCTTTTTGGTATCGGGAAAGGTTTTTTCTGCAGTCCTCAAGGCTTCCACAGCCTGGAGGACATGCCCAGTTTTTACCATACATTCCGCAATTTCCGTTCTGACACATTTCCCTCACTTCATCCATGAGTTCTACTGTTTCCATATGGATTCTTTCTGTATGAGAAAAGCCAGCTGATTCTATGATCTCTGTTATTTTTTTTAAATCATCCATTAATCATCTTCCTCCGGAAATCCCATTTCATCTACATAAACTTCCTGAAATCCCATATCAAGCGCCAGTTCAACAAATTCTGTCTTTTTCGCCAGACTCCTGCTTCTTTCAAACTGTCTGCAGTTTAAAGCAGCTATCCTTGCTCCCTCTCCGGCAGCATTTCCAACAGAAACAATCCTGTCTTCCAGTTCCGGCGGCAGCATTCCAATGGCACAGGCACTTGCAGGGTCCAGATAATTTCCAAAAGCTCCGGCAATCAGCACCCTTCCGATCTCTTTTATCTGGATTCCTTTTCTCTGGCAGAGAATCTGTATTCCTGCTGCAATAGCCGCCTTGGCAAGCTGAAGCTCCCGGATATCTCTCTGATTCAGGAATACCCGGTCTGTAAGATAGCAGGTTTCTTCCATTCTCCCGGTCTCATCTATTTTTCCCTGTTTCAGAAGAACCGCTGCTCCATCCAAAAGTCCGGAACCGCATATCCCTGACGCCTCTCCGTCTCCGATCACATGGCATTTGATCTCTCCGTTTTCCAGAGATACGTGATCCACTGCCCCGGTGCTTCCTCTCATTCCGCAGGTTATTTTTGCTCCCTCAAAAGCCGGCCCTGCCGCTGTAGAACAGGCGATAAGTCCCTCTTTGTTTCCAAGAACAAGCTCTCCGTTTGTACCGATATCTACAAGAAGCGTTATCTCATCACAGGTATCCATATCCGATGCCACAAGACATCCCACTGTATCTGCCCCTACAAAACCGCCAATATTCGGAAGCCACCAAAGCTGCGCTTCGGGATAAACATGAAGATCATAGTCGGCTGCCTTTAATTCCAGCGCATCTGTTACTGCCGGAGTATAAGGAGCAAGCGCAAGCGTTTTTGTAGAAATCCCCAAAAACAAATGATGCATACAGGAGTTTCCTACCATAACAATACGGACGATTTCTTCCGGCACCCTGCCGCACTCCCTGGCGGTTTCCCGAAAAAGAGTATTTACCGTGTTTCTGATACAGCTGCTCATGCTGTCTGAACCATTTTCCAGGGCATAGCTGCATCGGTTGACTACATCTGCGCCAAACTGCCGCTGAGGATTCAGAGCACTCCGGGTACCCAAAAGTTCTCCTGTTTTTCCATCCATCAGATAAACTACGACAGACGTAGATCCTACGTCTACAGCCCCCAGAAGAGGCTTCTCCAGATTTCCTGGAAGTTCTCCCGGCTGGAATAAAAATTTTTCCCCGCTGCCGCCTGTAAGAATCTGTGCATGTTCTGTTTTCCTGCGTCCTGTATAAACACTCATATCCCTGTCTATGACAGTCTGACAGGCCAGTACTTCTTTTCCGTCAATAACGACTTTGCATTTTCCGCATTTTCCTGTTCCTCCGCAGAAGGCATCTGGAGTAAGTCCTGCATCAATCTGCGCCTGAAGAACTGTCGTCCCTGCCTCTGCAGGAAAACTTAACTGTTCATCTACAAATGTAATCTGATATTTTCTCATTTATTTCATCACTTCTCTGTTATATTTATCAATTTCATCATCAATGATCGGATCTACATGCGGAAACAGACATCCTGGTCCTCCATAGGTGATACATGGAATAAAATGTCCGCCCGGAGCATATTCTTCACAGGCTCTTCTTACTTCTTTACGAATCTCCTCCTCTGTGGAATCTGCCCTGTCAACGATAGAAGCATCAATACCTCCCATAAGAGTCATTCTTCCGGCAAGCTGCTTCTGAAGCTTAGGAATATCATTCTGAGGCAGAACACCCTGCCATACATCAATTCCCAGTTCTACCATATCCTCTATGACAGGCTCCATAAAGGAATCTCCGTGATGCATAACGATCACGCCCTTTTCCTTCATGTATCCATAAGTTTTTGCATACTGAGGCTTAATAAACTCTCTCCATGTATCCGGACTTACAAAAAGCTGATTTTTAGATCCCCAGTCATCATGAGAAAGCATGACATCCGGTTCCAGATTGTCAACGATCAGCTTCATATACTGATAACGGTATTCACCGATGGCATTGCACAGATCCATCATATCCTCCGGCTCCAGAAGGAAATTCATCAGCATATCCTCAAATCCCATAAGGAAATGAAGTCTTTCAAATACGCCTGTAGGCATAAAAGCCATAAAAAGCTTTCCGCTTTCCTTGATCTCCTGCGCTTTTTCTTTAAATGGAGCCCAAAGAGCCGGATCTGAACAGTTTTCCAGAAGCTCCGGCATTTTCAGCTGCTCTTTCCATTCGCAGATATCACTGATCACCTTATTTGCTTCTGTTACATGAGGCATAGCTGCAAGCTGGTCTGCCGGCCAGAGAATTTCAGTTCCAAACCGGTCCTTCATTGGATCCATACCTCTGTGCCGGTTTCCTCTGATATAGGAGGATGCCGGATTGGGAGGATAAAAAGCAAGTCCTTCATACTGTTTCAGAAGTCGCTCCGGCTTTCCGTCTTTTTTTATGGTTTCCAAAAAAATTTCTTTTGCTGTCATAATCTTTCTCCTTCTTTCTTTATGAAATAGACACTCCAAAACGTTCTTCGTTATATTTATTGATCTCGTCGATTACAATGCCTTCAACATGAGGATAAATGGTTCCCGGACCTCCATAGGTAATTCCCGGCCAGTACCCTTTCAGATTTCCATATTCTTCACAGGCTCTTCTTGTTTCTTTGCGTATCTCTTCTTCAGAAGCGTCCTCACGGTCAATGACCGAATCAATGCCTCCCATAAGCAGCATTCTGTCTCCTACTTTTTCGGAAATCGCTTTAATGTTATTTGTATTCAGAACACCCTGCCAGATATCCACGCCGATCTCAGCCATATCCTCTACAATAGGCTCCAGATAGGAGTCCGCATGGTGCATAACGATCACTCCCTGAGAATGCAGATAGTCATAAAGCTTTCTGTACGGCTCCTTAAAGAATTCTCTCCATACCTCCGGCGACATAAAGAGGCTGTCCTTTGCACCCCAGTCATCATGAGAAACAATACAGTCCGGATGAAGATGCTCTACTACCAGCTTCATGTAAGTAAGGCGATACTCACAGATCACATCGATCAGTTCATGCATAGCCTCCGGCTCCAGAAGAAAATTCATCAGTGTGTCTTCAAAGGTCATCAGCATATGAAGCTGCTCAAAAATGCCGGTTCCCATAACTACCATAGTCAGATACTTATCCTGATCGATCTTGCTTTTTGCCTCCAGTGCGTCTTCCCATCCTTCGGAACACTTGCCCATCAGATCCGGAACCTTTACATATTTCTCCCATTCAGCCACATCCTTGACTACCTGGTTTTCTTCTGTTACATAAGGGATTGCCGCCGGGGCATCCTCAGGAAAAAGGATCAGGGTCCCCCACTGATCATAAGAATTTGTTCCGCGAATACGGTTTCCTCTGATCAGCTTAAAGCAGGGATCTCCCGGAATCCCTCGGAACATGGTAAAGGAATTACACAGACATTCCGGTTTCCCGTCTTTTTTTAAGGTTTCCAACAAATTCTGTTTTGGTGTCAGCATAGAAAATTCCTCCCTTCTATCTATCATCCATTCTTTCTGTAAGAAAAACAGAAAGTCTGAGATATAAGTTCTGCACAGGCTCTGCCATATGCGCCGCATCAAGACCTGTGATCTCTTTTATTTTTCGCAGCCGGTAAAACAGAGTACTCCGTCCCACATAAAGCTCGGAAGATGTTGCTACCGTGTTTCTTTCGTTCAAAATATAAAGAACAAGAGTCTTATAAAGTTCTGTCCCATTGACTGCATCATATTCTTTTAATTTTATAAGTTCATAAGCACAAAGCTCCTGAGGTCTGAATTCCCTGCAGCACAGATCGCCTATATAGTCCATAGCAATATCGTCAAAAGTATAGGACCACATCATATCATTTTTCTTTCTGCAGTATTCCAGAGCCACCGAAGCCTGTCTGTAATAGCAGTCCAGCTCTGTCAGATTATGAAACAGATTACTGAAGCCTGCTTTATAAAGTCCATCCCTCAGAATGCTGGAAATGTCCGAGGTATAATGATCATTCATATTCAGATTGATAATAATACATACCCGGTTATCTACAGAAATCGCCTTGCTTCCTACAACCCTTGCCTCCACATAGTTACAGAGACTTGTGGGAGAAGCCCCGGGATTTCCTTCCTCTTCTTCCACGTCCAGACGCACACATACATAGCGGTCATCTGTTTTCCATCCGCACTGTACGATCCGGCTTACAATTTCCGAGTCCGAAAACCTTTTGCCCTGAATCATTCCTACCAGCATAACTTCCAATGCATGTTTATAGGTATTTTCCATACGGCCTCTTCTGGAAAGAGTGCGGCGGATCAGATCTGCCAGATATTCTGCCGCTATAAACTGTCCTGGTTTCAGAGCGCTGTCCAGTTCACAGATCACCAGCCTCGCCTCGTAGCTGTCGTACTCATCCCATATATTCACATAGATATCGCGATGACCTCTAAGCTCTGCAGAAAAAAGATTCGCCCCTCTGGTAGTAAGAGTATGCAGGTATTCTTTATCTGTTTTAAACTCATTGAGAACTTCCAGGGGAGTGATCAGCAGTCCTGTGCTTTCATCCTTCTCCCAGTTGATCATCCCTTCTCTCCATACAGGACAGGAAATCACATTCAGCCTGGCATCATGGATAAAGAGAGGGTTCTGGAAATACTCATAGCTGGCCCGGCATAATTCCTCCACACTTCCTTCTCTGATCATAATATTTTTGAGACTGTCCGCCCAGGAAATATGGAATCGGAAAATGTCCTGGCATAAATTCATAAGCTCCATAAGGTCCGTTTCTTCCGGAAGCCGGATAATGGGATTTTTCCCATTATCCCAGCCCTTTGGAATGTCCCCGGTAAGTATCAGGGCGCAGGGCATATCAGGGATCAGCGCATCTGCAAGCTCTTCTCCTTTCACAATATAAGCA
>URWL01000120.1 GCA_900551465.1 uncultured Blautia sp.
TACCTGAAGAAGGGTCAGAGGAAGCGTTCCCGTATTTTCCATTACAAGACAGGGATCACTTTCTTTTTTCAATTCCAGCAGCTGTTTTGCCACTCTGCCCAGAACACGATACAGTTTCGGACTATAAGGCTTTATAAATTTACGTACTTCCACAATGTCCTCTCTTGCCAGAGACGCACTGTACATTTCCCTTCCGCGCTCTACCAGATTGTGTGCTTCGTCAATAAGAAAAATATATTCTCCTGAAACATTTTCTCCAAAAAAACGTTTTAAATGGACATTCGGATCAAATACATAATTATAATCACAGATCACCCCATCTACCCATAAAGAAAGATCCAGACACATTTCAAATGGACAGACTTTAAATTTTTCTGCCTGAGCTATAATTTTTTCTCTGGAAAAAAACTGCTCCGACGTCCACAACTCATAAACTGCTTCGTTAACTCTGTCGAAATGCCCCTTTGCATAAGGACATTTTTCCGGCGTACATTCCGGCTTTTCGCAGCAGCACAGCTTTTCCTTAGCAGTAATAGTCACAGTCTGAAAAAGCAGTCCCCGCTGTCTCAGGATCTCAAAAGCATCCTGAGCAACCGTTCTTGTGATAGTCTTGGCAGTAAGATAAAATATCATCTCGCCTTTTCCCTCTCCCACTGCCCGTACAGCCGGAAACACGGAAGACATCGTTTTTCCTACACCGGTAGGAGCCTGAACAAAAATCTGCTTTTTGCTGGAAACAGCATGATAGACACCTGTCACCATCTCTCTCTGACCTTTTCTGTAAGAAAATGGAAATTCCAGTTTTTTCATGGATGCATCTCTTTTTTCTTTCCATAACTGACGATAAGAAACCCATTTATGATATTGGTCAACAAGATCCTGAAACCAGTTTTTCAGAAATGTTCTGGTTAATGTCTCTCGAAATCTCCTGATCTCCTCGGTGTCCAGATTCGCATATGTCATTTGTACGTCAATTTCTTCCAGATTTTCCTGATCAGCCGTTATGAAAGCATAACACATGGCCTGAGCTCTGTGTACCGGTACGGCTGACTCCAAGGTTTCTACTTTTCTGTATACACCTTTGATCTCATCAATACAAGTCTTTCCGTCCTCTGTAAAAATCCCGTCTGCTCTTCCTTCTATCCGCAAAACCACATCTTCATACTCTATATCATATTTCAGAGGAACCTCCGGCCTGTAATTGCCCCCCATTTGTCGCTGGATCTTTCTGTGCAGGCGGCTTCCCTTTTGCATCGCCTCCTTATCCATTGCTCCTCTTCTGCTGTCCAGATCTCCACTCCGCAAAATAAACTCTACAAGACTGCGGACAGAAATACGGATCTCTGTCTTTTCCATATGTCCCCTGCTCCTGATAAATTTTTCGCATCCTCGCGGAGCGTTTCTTATATACTAGAATAGGTAATTACAGAATATACTGTTTTCCTATTATATAAAGAAAGCTGCTGTAATTATGCAGCAGCTTCTTTAATCTGTTTATGCAACAGCAAATTTCTCTATAACTTTATTGAAATGAGGATTTTCTCCATAGCATCTGACGGTCAGCTGTCTTGTCAGGTCCATACTGAGAATACCCAGAAGGGATTTTGCATCAATAATGATCCTGTTATAAAAAATGTCGATATCAAAATCACATTTGCTTGCTGCATTTACAAATTCCTGTACGTCTTCCGTTGCATTTAGCATAATCTGATGTTCGTTCATTTACCATTCCTCCTGTTCAGGCGTATTTTGGCACCATGAACGGATTTTGTCAACAGACTTAAATATTTTTTTACATTTTTCGACTTATTATACAATTTTTTATTTAAGATTTCAATTTTTTCAGTTATTTCTATTCATAAAATTCCAGCATATTTGAACGAAACTTCAACGGTACAAACTGTTTTTGCAGTTTCAGATCTGTTCTTTCTTTTATCGTAATACAGGAACAAAATGCTCTCCACAATTCTTCATATTCATCAGGAGCTTCCAGAGATTCCTCTTCGTTCCTATTAAATACTGTCTGCACATAAACACAGCATTCTTTCCCTTTTTCATGCACAAGAATTTTTTCTCTTCCTTCATCATAGATCATCCAGTTTTCATTTGGAAAACGATTGGAAAAATGAGTACCTAAAAATTCCAGAATATCATTTTCCGGATGAATAACCGAAGCCAAAATCCCTCCTGCCATCTGCCGAAAACGGACAAAACCATAAAATCGATGAATTTCATGCCAGACCTTAATCCTCAAAGACGATACCAGGCTTACCGCCGGGTCTGCCAGTGCTTCCAGTACATACCTGTCACAACGATTTCCCCCTAATGCCTTTCTCAAAAGATAAAACACAGCCGTTCCCTTATCCGGATGTACAGAGACTGACGCATAACAGATTGCCTCATACACCTGTTCCCCCAGCTTTCGTCTTACAGTTCTTGCTACCTTTACAGCCTTTTCGCTGTCAGACGTAATATCCACCCTATCTGCAAATAATTCCGGATACTCCGGCTCTTCCACTGCAATTTTCACTGAGATTCCTTTGTTTTCCCAATGCCATCCATCATAAACTGCTGTAAAAATACCTTCTATGGAATTATCACAAACCAGGATTTTCTTCTCATATACCACCTGACAACACCTCATTTCTGTCCATTATCATCTTATCGTCATCAAACAGAGAAAGCTGTCTGTATGTGATTTCCGAAGAAGAAAAAGGCCTCTTTCCGGATTCCAGAATGTTCTTTACAATATAATCTTCCTCCAGCTTTATCGGATACATCTGTCGTCCGTTACAGGTGATAAAATAAACAGCCCGCTTCAGAACAACTCCAATCTTCTTAAGTTCCGGAAAATCCAGAGAATGATGCCTTCTGGCCCCAACAATTCTTCTGGCTGACTTTTCTCCTATTCCCGGCACTCTGAGAAGAGTCCTGTAGTCTGCTTTATTGATTTCTACCGGAAAATACTGCAGATGGCTTATTGCCCAATCACACTTGGGATCAAGAAACAAATTAAAATTCGGATGTTCCTCTGTCAGAAGTTCTTCTGCCCGGAATCCGTAAAACCGAAGCAGCCAATCCGCCTGATACAATCTGTGTTCACGCAGAAGCGGCGGTCCCTGAGGAAGCACCGGAAGATCTTTATCTTCATTGACAGCCACAAATGCAGAATAAAAAACCCGTTTTAAAGAAAACTTCCTATATAGTGCTTCTGCTGTGGACACAATCTGAAAATCGCTTTCCCCAACTGCTCCGATGATCATCTGTGTGCTTTGCCCTGCCGGAACAAACTCCGGAGCATGGCGGTAAACCGTCAGCTCCCTCTTATTTTCCTCACAAACAGTCTGAATCTGCTTCATAGGACGCAATATGGTCTGTCGGCTTTTGTGAGGAGCAAGTTTCTTCAGTCCCTCCGCAGTAGGCAGTTCCAGATTCACACTCATACGGTCAGCCAGATACCCTGCTCTGCAGATCAGTTCCGGAGAAGCACCAGGAATTGCCTTAAGATGAATGTATCCCTGAAAATGATACTGGTTTCTTAAAATTTCTGCTGATCGGATCAGCTCTTCCATTGTGGCATCCGGAGAGTCCTTAACTCCTGAACTGAGAAATAATCCTTCAATATAATTTCTCCGGTAAAATTCTATAGTAAGACGGCTGATCTCTTCCGGAGTGAAGCTCGCCCGAACCACATCATTCGATGCCCGGTTCACGCAGTATTTACAATCAAATACACATTCATTGGTATAAAGAACTTTTAATAAACTAATGCAGCGTCCATCCCCAGAAAAACTATGACAGATTCCCGCGGTGATACTGTTGCCGATGCCGGAACCATCACCTTTCCTGTCTGTTCCGCTGGAAGTACAGGCAACATCATATTTCGCTGCATCTGACAGAATTTCCAGTTTCTCCATCAGGCTCATTGACTCCTTGTATATCATCGTGCGCACCTCCGAACATTTGTTTGTTTTATTTTATACCAAACAAACGTTCCTGTCAAGTCACAAAAAATAAAACTGCTTAATCCTGTTTAAATCTCTGCAAAAAAATACAGAGAGATCCTTTCCGGCTGGAAATTTTCTCTCTGCATTTTTATTAAATCTGTGTCATCACGAAAATATCATAGATTGCTTTTACTGCTGTTTCAAAATCACGATTCTCAACACCTATGATAATATTCAGCTCACTGGATCCCTGGTCGATCATTTTTACATTTACATGTGCGTGTGCAAGAGCTGCAAACACACGTCCGGCTGTTCCTCTCTGAGATTTCATGCCTCTTCCTACGACTGCGATCAGAGCAAGATCCGACTCCATCTCCACAAAGTCCGGCTGGACTGCTCTGTGAATCCCTGCAATCACCTGCTGTTCCTTTTCCTCAAATTCATCCTGATGAACATAAACAGTCATTGTATCAATTCCTGAAGGAACATGCTCAAAACTAATTCCCTGATCTTCAAATACCTGGAGGACTTTTCTTCCAAATCCGACTTCACTGTTCATCATAGACTTTTCGATATTGATGGAGCAGAATCCCTTTTTTCCTGCAATTCCCGTAATCACATATCGGGGTTTCCGGCAGGTGCTTTCTACAATAAAGGTTCCTTTGTCATCCGGGCGGTTTGTATTTCTGATATTGATAGGGATACCTTCTTTTCTCACAGGAAAGATAGCTTCCTCATGAAGAACAGTAGCGCCCATATAAGACAGTTCCCGCAGTTCTCTGTATGTAATTGTTTCTATCACAGCCGGATCATCCACGATTCTTGGATCTGTCACAAGAAATCCTGATACATCTGTCCAGTTTTCGTAAACGTCTGCCTGAACAGCCTTTGCAACAAGGGAACCTGTTACATCAGAACCTCCTCTGGAAAATGTTTTTACTGTTCCATCCTCCATAGCTCCATAAAATCCCGGAATAACCGCATTAGCACATTTTCCAAGACGTTTACTTAAAAGCCTGTCCGTTTTTTCAGAATCAAAATTTCCATTTTTGTCAAAACGTATCACTGCGGCCGCATCTACAAACTCATAGCCCAGATACGCTGCCATGATTTTTCCATTCAGGAACTCTCCCCTGGACGCCGCATATTCGGTTCCTGCCTGTGCCTGGAAGTCTTTTTCGATCTGGTCAAATTCCTCCTCAAGAGAAAGCTCCAGTTTCAGTCCTCTAATGATCTCATAATATCTTTCCTTGATTTCTTTAAAAATGCCACTAAATTCTTTTCCTTTTGCAGCCTTATCGTAGCAGGCATAAAGAAGATCTGTAACTTTCGTATCTCCTGAAAATCTCTTTCCCGGTGCAGACGGCACCACATAACGTCTGCTCTCATCACTGCGGATGATCTCTCCCACTTTGCAGAACTGCTCTGCGTTTGCCAGAGAACTTCCTCCAAATTTTACAACTTTTTTCATTATAATTTCCTCCTCACCCTTTTTCATTCCTTTTCAGCTTTAACATATAAAAGTATGTTTCTTATTTTATTGAAAAAAGGGTTGTTTTGCAAGTATTTCTTTTATTTTAGTGAAATTTCTCTGACCAAACGTTATTTTCGTCATGATTTTTTATAATCTGATACACCACATACGGTCAGCACTCCGTCTTTTACATAAAAATTTATATTTTTCTTCCCATATGCAAGCCCGTAAATTCTTTCAGGATCTTCCTGATATCCTGGACGAGGATCATTTTCCAGTACCTCCTCCAACGCTTTTCTTTTTTCTTTTGGAATTTCTTTTAGATACTCTTCCGGAAATTCCACCTTGAGCCGATGATCTTTTATCCTGTCTGTAAATCCTCCCGATGCCTGCGGATGTCCATCTACATAAGGCAAATACGGCTTAATATCAAATATAGGCGTTCCGTCCATAAGATCTGCACCGCAAATATGAAGCACCGGT
Source organism: uncultured Blautia sp. (assembly GCA_900551465.1). Lineage (GTDB taxonomy): Bacteria > Bacillota > Clostridia > Lachnospirales > Lachnospiraceae > Blautia_A. The sequence goes on from URWL01000120.1 coordinate 5,905, forward strand.
CCTAATTCCGGGTGAAATTCTACTTTTTCCAGCCGAACGGAAGAAAGCCCCAGATTATTCGGGCGAAAAGGAGATCTGGTAGCAAATACTCCCTTTCTTATATTTCCGCCTAACCGCGGCGGTCTTACTGTTGGGGACCATTTTTTTCCTGCAGCCTCAGAAAACTGCCAGATCAGCCATATATAATCATATTCTTCTATTCCCCGAAATGCTTCCGCAACCCGATATTCCGGTTCAAAAATAATCTGTGCCTTTTGTTTTTTCAGCCAATTGCTCTGATGGGGTATCCCAAATTTTTCCGGAAAATCATTGTGTATTCTTGCGATTACCTTAAGTTCTGGTCCCACGCATCTTTCCTGCATGCTTATTTTCCTCCAAAATCTGACTTTTATCTTTCAATCGTTTCTATCGGTGTATCATCCTTCTTGTCAAGATCATGAATGTATTTTTTCGTCTCACTTACGATCACATTTGACAAAAGCAGTACCGCAATCAGATTTGGGATTGCCATCAACGCATTCAG
>URWL01000121.1 GCA_900551465.1 uncultured Blautia sp.
ATATGCGTGAAATACAAGCATCACAGATTACAGATGTGATCGAACGTCTCTGTATAGAGGCAAACACGGTTTTGCCGGAGGATATGAAGCAGGCTATACAGACCTGCCGGGCATGTGAAGATGGTGAAATTGCCAGGGGAGTTCTTGACAACATTATCGAAAACTATCAGATTGCAGAAAATGAATGTGTGCCTATCTGTCAGGATACGGGAATGGCGTGTGTATTTCTGGAAATTGGCCAGGATGTTCATATTTCCGGCGGAGATCTGACAGAAGCAGTAAATGAAGGGGTACGCAGAGGCTATGACAAGGGCTACCTGCGTAAATCTGTTGTAAAAGATCCTGTCCGCAGAGGAAATACAGGAGATAATACACCGGCTATGCTGTACACGGAGATTGTGCCGGGCGAGCATATAAAGATCACGGTAGGACCAAAGGGCTTCGGAAGTGAAAACATGAGCGCCATCCGCATGTTCAAGCCGTCTGCCGGACTGCAGGGAATTAAGGATTTTATCCTGGAAACAGTAGAAACAGCAGGACCGAATCCCTGTCCGCCTATGGTTGTGGGAGTGGGGATCGGAGGAACCTTTGATAAGGCGGCTCTTCTGGCGAAAAAGGCGCTGATGCGTCCGGTAGATTCCGGGAATCCGGATCCCTATTATGCAGATCTGGAAAAAGAAATGCTTCAGAAGATCAATGAACTGGGTATCGGTCCTCAGGGATTTGGCGGAAGGACAACAGCAGTAGGATTAAATATTGAGACCATGCCTACTCATATTGCCGGAATGCCCTGTGCTATTAATATCAGCTGCCATGTAACACGACATAAGACGGAGGTGCTTTAAGATGGAACGACATATTACTTTGCCCCTGACAGAAGAAGTGGCAAGAAGCCTTCACGCAGGAGATTCTGTGCATCTTACGGGCGAGATCTATACCTCCAGAGATGCAGGACATAAAAGAATGTGCGAAGCCCTTGCCCGGGGAGAAGAGCTTCCTTTTGATCCCAAGGATGCAACAATCTATTATGTAGGGCCAACCCCTGCCAAACCGGGTCAGGTGATCGGTTCGGCAGGTCCCACTACCAGCGGAAGGATGGATGCCTATGCTCCGACGATGATGTCTGTAGGAGCAAGGGGAATGATCGGTAAAGGTGCAAGACTTCCGGAAGTTGTTGATGCCATGAAAAAGTATGGTGGAGTATATTTTGGGGCTATTGGCGGCGCCGGGGCTCTTCTGGCTAAATGCATCAAAAAAGCAGAGCTTGTGGCGTATGAAGATCTTCAGTCAGAAGCTTTGAGACGTCTTTATGTAGAGGATATGCCTCTTGTGGTGATCATTGACAGCGAGGGCAGAAACCTTTACGAAGAAGGCAGGGAGGCTTATCTTCAGAATCGTAAAAAGTAAAATAATCAGGTTTCTTGTTAACGATACGGAGCATGCTTGAAAATAGAGAAAAAAACTCCAAAATAGGTTGACACAGAGGAAGAAAAAGGATTATACTGAAAACATAAAAGGGAATGAAGAATATCCCAGCATAAATTAAAAAGGAGGAATTGCCGATGTCAGTAATGGATGGATGTGAAAGCCAGCACAGAACTTCCGTGATCGAAGAGAAGGTCTGTCCGAAATGTGGAAAGGAAGTGGAGGTATTTACTTCCCGCGGAAAGATTACAGAGGATACTGCCTGTGACTGCGGATATGTATTTAAAGCAGAAGAAGCAGTTCCGCTGAAAACAGAGCCGAAAGAGAAATAACATCAGGTTCTGTACAGAAATTTTTTAAAGGTAACATGAACGAAAATCCCCCTGCATATAAATATAACAATACATGGGATTGTTTGAATATATGCAAGGGGGAATTTTTATGGAAAATTTTCAGGTTTACCGGGATATTCAGGCGCGTACCGGCGGTGATATATACATAGGTGTTGTTGGTCCAGTCCGTACAGGAAAGTCAACTTTTATCAGGCGTTTTATGGAGCAGATCGCACTGCCTGTAATCGACAGCGAAAAGCAGGGGGAGATCAGGGATCAGCTGCCTTTGAGCGGTTCGGGAAAACTGATCACCACAGTAGAACCGAAATTTATTCCAAAAGAAGCGGTTCCCGTCACATTAGGAGACGATCAGAAGGTTAAGATCCGTCTGATCGATTGTGTAGGATACCTGGTAAAGGATGCCTCCGGTCATGTGGAAGAAGGAAAAGAAAGAATGGTAAAAACCCCCTGGTTTTCTAAGGAAGTCCCTTTTCATGAAGCCGCATCGATAGGGACCAGAAAGGTGATCAGAGAGCATTCTACAATAGGGCTTGTTGTTACCACTGACGGAAGTTTTGGAGAAATTCCCGGAGAAAATTTCCGGGAAGCAGAGGAGATTACAGTAAACGAATTAAAAAGCCAGGGCAAACCATTTCTGATGCTTATAAACTCTCAGTTTCCCTATAAAGAAGAAACTTTGCAGCTTGCCGGGAAACTGCAGGAAAAATATGGAGTATCGGTAATGACGGCCAATTGTGAACAGCTGCGCAAAGAAGATATTACCAGGATACTTGAAAAGATTCTTTATGAGTTTCCTGTCAGTGAGATTTATTACTATATTCCAAAATGGACAGAAATGCTTCCGGCGGATCATGAACTGAAATCTCAGATCCTGGAACAGATCAGGGACAGAATGGCCCATCTGGCCCATATCCGCGATATTACAAAAGATTCTGTGAAGCTGGAAGGTCCTTTTGTACAGGATACGCTTCTGGAGGATGTAAATCTTTCTGACGGAACCGTAAAAATCAGGATCCAGATTAAAGATGAGTATTACTATAGTATATTAAGTGAGCTTTGCGGAATTTCCATGAAAAGCGAATATGAGCTGATCCATACAATGAAAGAGCTGTCTGAGATGAAAGCTCAGTATGTAAAGGTACAGGATGCCATTGAATCTGTGCGGGGAACCGGCTATGGGGTGGTAGTGCCGGAACTGTCGGAAATTGAGATAGAGGAACCGGCTGTCATACGGCAGGGAAATAAATTTGGTGTAAAGATCCGTTCTAAAAGTCCTTCCATCCATATGATACGTGCCAACATCGAGACGGAGATCGCTCCAATTGTAGGTACAGAGCAGCAGGCAAAGGATCTGATCCAGTATATCGGAGAAAGCGGACAAAGGGGAGAAAGCATCTGGGAGACAAATATTTTCGGAAAATCCATCGAACAGCTGGTTCAGGACGGGATACGCAGCAAGATAACTGCCATTGGAGAAGAAAGTCAGTCAAAGCTTCAGGATACTATGCAGAAAATCGTGAATGACAGCAAGGGAGGCCTGGTCTGCATTATTATTTAAAAAACAGAATTTAAAGAAAAAGACTGATGCGGGATTCTGTATTATAAACAGACGGCATCAGTCCTTTTTTTATTCATTTATATTATTTATAGCATTCTGGACATGTTCAACAAACAGCTCCCGTATTTTCTGGTAAGCCCCCAGACCTTTTAAGATGGATTCCGCTTCGTAACCGGCATTTTGGAATCTGGAAGTCCAGGATTCCGGATGTTCTCCGGCCATATCGTTATGGGCATGATCTCCGGCAACGATCATAAAAGGAGCCAGAACTACTTTTTCTACAGGAAGATCATTGTCTGCGGAATCGCAGTTCCGGGATGAAATTCCATAATTGCTGATCTCCTGGATCAGTTCCTGCACAGAAGGACTGGATTCTACCGTACCCAGAAAGATATGAGGATACCCCATATCCTTAAAAAGCTGACCCAGCTCTTCGTAAACAGCATTTGCCTGATGGGCAGTTCCATGACCCATCAGCACCAAAGCAGTATTTTTATCCAGATATTCAAAGCGTTTTCCGATGGCATGGACAATTGTTTCTGCATCCTTTTGACCGGAAAGCAAAGGTGCGCCAAAGGAAATGGATTGAAAACAGCTCTTATAAGAAAGAACTTCATCTTTCATGATGTGGTTTTCAATGCCGTCCAGAATGTGGGTAGGCTGCACGATAACCTCCGTGATCCCGTCATCGATCATCTGTTCCATAGCTTCGCAGACATTGGGGATGATGATCTGATCCCGCTTTTTTAAGATTGAAAGAATCATCCGGCTTGTCCAGGCACGATAGATCTTGTATTCGGGAAAAGCGGCAATTATATCGTTTTCAATTCGTTCTATGGTTGCTTTTCTGGCATCCTCATAGCTTGTGCCAAAGCTGACTACCAGAATGGCCTTGTGACTGTGTTCCATGGAAATATCCTCCGTTATCTGCCAAAGGCAGTTTGTTTCTTTTCTCTGTGGACTATTATACTATAAAAATCATGAGGAGAAAACAAAAAACGGCAAAAAACAAAATTCATATTGACTTTTTTGCAGGTCGATAATATCATACCAACATATGAAATAAATATGTAAATTAAGACACAGAAGGAAAGGTGGAACGAGATATGGCAAAGATTTATAAGAGTACAGAAGATCTGATAGGTAATACTCCTTTAATACAGGTGTCTAATATAAAAAAAGAACTGGGACTTCAGGCGGAGATTCTGGTAAAGCTGGAATATCTGAATCCGGCCGGCAGTGTGAAAGACAGAGCAGCCAGAGAGATGATCCGGGATGCAGAAGAACGCGGAATCCTGAAAGAAGGGTCCGTAATCATTGAGCCTACTTCGGGCAACACAGGAATCGGTCTGGCGGCTCTGGCGGCAGTGAAGGGGTATCGGGTAGTTCTTACCATGCCGGAAACCATGAGTGTGGAGAGGCAGAATATTCTGAAGGCTTATGGTGCGGAGATTATTCTTACAGAAGGTGCACGGGGAATGCAGGGGGCCATCGATCGGGCAGAGGAGCTGGCAAAAGAAATTCCGGGAAGCTTTATTGCCGGACAGTTTGTCAATCAGGCTAATGCAGAAGCGCACAGAAAAACTACCGGACCGGAGATCTGGAGAGATACAGACGGGAAAGTGGATATTTTTGTAGCCGGTGTAGGTACAGGCGGAACGATCACCGGCACAGGAGAATATCTGAAATCACAGAATCCGGATATAAAGATCGTAGCAATGGAACCTGCCGATTCTCCGGTACTTTCACAGGGCAGGGCAGGCGCCCATAAGATTCAGGGTATTGGGGCAGGCTTTGTCCCGGAGGTACTGAATACAGAAGTTTATGACGAAGTAGTCACAGTAGAGGCGGAGGATGCCTTTGCAGCAGCCAGACTGCTTGCCAGAAAAGAAGGATTTCTTGTAGGGATTTCTTCGGGGGCAGCTTTTCATGCAGCGGCAGAACTTGCGCGCCGTCCGGAAAATAAAGGGAAGACGATCGTAGTCCTTCTTCCGGATTCAGGAGACCGATATTATTCTACGCCGTTGTTTCAGCAGCAGTAATCGAAAAAATAACCATCAGAACGGAGAGAAACATGGAAAAAACCATTACAGAGGACAGACAGAAAGAAATTGAAAGAAGCATTATAAAGAAATTCCGGAAACCTGTCTGGAGAAGATTTACCAAAGCTATTAATGAGTATGAACTGATCAAGGACGGAGATAAAATTGCTGTATGCATTTCCGGAGGAAAAGATTCCATGCTGATGGCAAAACTGTTCCAGGAGCTTGCCCGTCATGGAAAGAAAAACTTCGAGGTGGTTTTTCTCGTGATGAATCCGGGCTATAATGACGCCAATTATCAGCTGATCCTCAGTAATGCCAGGACTCTTGGCATTCCCATTACTGTTTTTGAATCAGAGATTTTTGATATTGTGAAGGATGAAAAAAGTTCTCCCTGTTATCTCTGCGCCCGTATGCGCAGAGGCTATCTTTACAGCAGGGCGAAAGAACTGGGCTGCAACAAGATTGCTTTGGGACATCATTATGACGATGTGATCGAGACAATCCTTATGGGGATGCTTTACGGCGCTCAGGTGCAGACCATGATGCCAAAGCTGCACAGTACGAATTTTGAGGGGATGGAACTGATTCGTCCTATGTATCTGATCCGTGAGGAGGATATCATCCACTGGGCAAATTATAACGGACTTCGCTTCCTCAGATGTGCCTGCCGTTTTACAGAACAATGTGCAAATAAAGAGGAGACCGATAAAAGCTCCAAGAGAGCTGAGGTAAAGGAACTGATCCATACCCTTGCCCAGAAGGATCCGGTAATTGAATTTAATATTTTCAAAAGCGTGGAAAATGTAAATCTGAATACGGTAGTAGCCTATAAGAAAGATGGTGTGAAGCATCATTTTCTGGAAACCTATGATGAACAGTAAAGGAAGAGACTGAAAAGATGAAAATTTCCACAAGAGGACGATATGCCATCCGGGTAATGCTGGATCTGGCAGAACATGATAAAGGACAATATATCCCACTGATGGATATTGCAAAAAGACAGGAAGTTTCTGAAAAATACCTGGAATCTATCG
>URWL01000122.1 GCA_900551465.1 uncultured Blautia sp.
ATTATGATATGGATACCGTAAAGGATTTGAGTGGATTTGACAGAAGGCTGGTATGTGTGCCGAAATTCTGCCCAAGGGAATGTCCGGGCAGACAGATGTGCCGCTATCAGAGGTATCTGGAAGAAGCCAAGAAACAGGATGTATTTATTTTAATCTGCAATCACAACTATTTACTGGCAGATGCGTATCATAGAGCAGAAGGATATAAGCCTTTATTGTCCGATTATCGTACATTGATTGTAGACGAAGCCCATAAGCTGCCAGAAGCGGCAAAGCAGATGTTTGGGAAAAATCTGTGTATGGATGATATCCGGGAAATGGCGTATTATCTGGAACGGGAACATCAGAAAGAAGAGGCAAGAATCCTTCGGACAGTAATGGGGGAGGCATTGCGTGTTGTTGGAGCAGAACAACGGATTGGAAAAGGAATCCGGGAAACATTCCGTAATACAACCGATAGTGTGGTTTCGCTGTGGGAAGGCGTAGAGATGCTGGAATTTCTTTTAGAAAAAGTAGAGCGAAGTGTTCCAAAGTGGATACGGAACCGGCTGGAAGAAGCAAAGGATGTGCTGGAGTGTTTTTGCAGCAGCGATGAGAAATATGTCCGTTATCTCTGCTTGGATAAAGAGCAGCTTCCCGTTTTGTGTGCGGCCAGCCGGGAAATCCCAGAACTGCTTCGGAAGATGTTGTGGGATCGGGAAGAAGGAGTGTCAGCGATCTTGACCAGCGGAACACTAAAGGCAGGAGCAGACTTTTTGCGCACCCGGCAGGTCACCGGGCTGGAAGCAAGGACAGGGGTGCAGGAATATGTTGCAGAGTCCCCATTTTCTTATGAAAAGAACTGTCTGTTATACTTGCCAAAGACGCTGGAACATTGCAGGAGGGGAAGCCGGGAAGAGGCAGTGATGATAGCAAACCATATCCATTCCCTGATCTGTTCCACTTACGGGCATACGTTGGTGCTGTTTACTTCTTACACATTGATGGGAAGTGTGTACCAGATTTTAAGAGACAGTCTGCCTTTTCCCATGGTGGAAGTATGGAGACATTCCCAGGAGGAAATCCTGCGGTTTAAGACCATGGAAAACGGAGTGCTGTTCGCAGCCGGCTCCTGCTGGGAAGGGGTGGACTTTCCGGGGGATATGGTATCTTCGCTGATTATCGTGAAACTGCCTTTTGCAGTACCGGATCCTATCAGCGAAGCAGAGAAGGAAACATATGATTCTTTAGAATCATATATCCAGTCCATCATTGTGCCGGATATGCAGAAGAAACTACGGCAAGGGTTTGGACGTGCCATCCGGACAGAAACCGATACCTGTGTAGTGTCTATCTTAGATATTCGGGCAGTGAAAGGCGGAAAGTATCATGAAGATGTGATGTGTGCCCTTCCACCTTGCCAGATGGCAGAAGAATTGAGAGAGGTGCAGGATTTTATCCGCAGCCGGAAAGGCGTGGAATATTATTTGTAACAGAGAAAATCCCCTTTCCAGCCTTGTTGCTTGTGCTTCATTTTCGGACATTTTTACAGGAAAAGTTTAGTACAGTTTTTGAGAAGGTTTTGGAGGGATTGTTGGTATTGATGAATAGCTATTTTGGCATGAAGTGGATATACTGTGTATAGCGTTAGAGGAAAGGACGGTGAGCAAAATGGCACGATATGTAGTGGAACATATCCGGGAAGGGAAAAAGGAATATTTCTTGATCCGGGATCACCAGAGCTGGCAGATGGTGCTGCTCCCGTCAAAATATCTGACGCATTTGATCAGAGCAAACCGTTCCCCGAATACTGTTGGCCGAAGGGCAAAATCCATTCGGTTTTATTTGGAATATCTGAATGAAACAGAATTGGAACTGTCCCAGGTGGCGGAACAGGAATTCCAGGAACAATATGAACATTATGTGGGATTTCTCCACTGGCTGAAAGCCGGAAATCATTTGAATGACAAGAAAGAGAAACTGCCAAGCAATAAAACCTGTAATGCGTATTTAAAAGACGTGTTCAGGTTTTTCTGCTTTTTAGAACTGGAAGCAGATATGGAAAGACTGAAAGTGTTATATTATGACAGCTTTACCACCCATGATTCTATCGGCGTGAAAAGGAAACTGCGGTTCCGGTCATTTAATGGATATCTGAAAGAGGAAGAACGAAATGTCCGTCCGGCAGAGCATCATGAGATTTTAGAACTTTTGAAGCAGTGTACCAATTGCAGGGATCAGCTTCTTATCATGCTGCTGGCAGAGACAGGATACCGGATCGGTGAGATTCTTGGGGTGGATTATACCAGGGATATTGATTATGAGCGACATACTATCCGGGTATTTTTCCGGGATGACAATGAGAACAGGGCAAGGGCAAAGAATGCCGCCTACAGAAAAGCTAAGGTTAGTGATGCCACCTTTCAGTTTTTACTGTTTTATCTGTCAAAATACCGGGAACTTCTGCAGCATCAGCAGATGTTGTTTATAAACATCGAAGGGGAGACGAAAGGGAAAGCATTGCAGGTGGATGCGGTCTACCGAATGTTGGAACGGATGGAGAAAAAAACGGGTATCCATACGACACCCCATATGCTGCGGAGATATTTCGGGAATATGAGACGGGATGCCGGATGGCCGCTGGAAATGATCAGTGAAGCGTATGGACATAAACACACCGACACGACCATTAAATATCTGAATATTGTAGATGACCAGCTTATGGAGGCCAGCGACCAATATTATGCCAAACATTCCGTACTTTATGATGTGGAGAAACTCCTGTAGGAGGTGAAGAACATGCCCGCTTATCAATTATATGTATATGAAGAGCAGGAAAAGCGGGAGGCACTGGAACAAAAAATCTGTGAGCAGGTGGATGCCTGTACCGAGGTAAACGGAGTCATACGAAACCGGGTAAAGAAGTTCCTGATAGAAGAGGGAGTTACTGATATTTCGGAGATGAATGCTGCCCTGAGAGTCCGATATGAAGGATATCTGGAAAGAAACGAAACCGTTTATGTACCGATTACCTGTCTTCGGGGATTTGACAGAATCCTCATCCATTGGATGAAGGAAGAACTAAAAACGCTGGCAGGACAGAGGAAATATACGACGGAGTATCGTGATCAGTGGTTGTGCTTAACCCATTATCCGGAGGTAGAAGTTGCAGAATCCTTTCTGATGAGTAAAGGTGGAATGGAACTGGTATGGAATTTTACTCTGGAGTGTCCGAAAAAGTTGAAAATGCAGATTTTTACGGTATTGAAAGAGGTGATCCATACCTATGAAGGCTGGACACGAAAAGAGAAATTGCTGGCACTGCAAAGATTATATCAATTTTGTGTAGTGAATCAAGTGTCTGACATTGAAACCATGACGCTGGAGGAAGAACAGAAGTTTGCTTTGAAACTCTCGGAAGATTTGGGTGAAAAAAAGAAAAATGCTGTGTTTGGTATTTTGCGGATGAGCAGAAAAATTCTGTTTTTACAGGCTCCGGGAATCAATTGGAATGCGAATGTGTGGTTTTTAGAACGCTTCCATTTTTCTAAAGAACGGATAAACCCCAGCAAACCTGTAGAGCTGGTGTCTTTTAAAGAAGTGACAAATTTGGAGAATCAAAAGATTTTGCAAAAATATTTGCGGTATCTGTTTGGAATCACAGATTTATGTATCAGTACCATCCGAATCAAGCTACTGGAACTTCGTACATTTCTGGTATATTTTAATGGAGAAGAAAAGCCAATCTATGAAGTGGAGGCAGAGAAAATTCAGAGATATCTGGAATCTATTCAAAGACAGAATACTCGTGAAAAAACAGCAAATGGAAGAATTTTTATGATCCTGCAGTTTTACAACTTCCTCGTAGTAAAAAGATATCTAAAAAAGATTCCCTTCCGGTATGAATATTATCTTCAGAAAGAAGTGCATGTCCACAATGACCGCAGCGTACCAGAAGGAGTATATACGGAAATTTTGTCTAAGCTGGCAGAATTCCCAGAACATCTTCGACTGATGTTCCTTCATCTATGGTGTACCGGAATCAGGGGAAGCGAAGTGTGTACCCTGACAGGTGATGGTTATGAAGAAAAGGATGGAGATTACTGGCTGAAGGTCTATCAGGTAAAAATGAAAACGTATAAGCGGATTCCCATTCCGGAAGCATTGTACAAACTGGTACAGGTGTATAAAAAGAAATATCAGATTGGACCGGAAGAATATCTGTTCCAGAATCAGACAGGAGGCGCTTTCCGTCATGGAACCTTCCGGTATCAGATGCTGAAATACTGTGAGAAATATCAGATTGCAAACGGGGAATATATTTTCAAATCCCATGATTACCGCCATAATCTGGCTACGCTGTATTATGATAGCGGAATTTCCCTCCAGGCAGTGCGGGATTATCTGGGGCATGAATATGAAGAAATGACCAGACAGTATGTGGACTATATGCCGAAGAAACTGGAAAAAGCCAGTGAAGCATACTTCCAGGAAGAAACCCACAGCTTTGCGGCGGAACTGATGAAAGGAGAGTTCCATGGATGAAAAAGTATATCTAACAGATTTGAACTGCTATGCAAGAGCAGATGAGAAACAGAAAAAGAATGTAAAGAAATCCCATTGTTTTGATTTAGGACTGCTTCCAACAAAAGGACTTCAAAAAGAATTCCGTTCATTTATTGAGGAACGAAGTCAACAATGTGCTTTGACAACGATGATACAAGAACGAGCGACCTATCAGAGATTTTGTATGGTGTTGAAGGATAAGCATATCTGGGTAGAGAGTTTACAGGAACTTGAATGGGAGCAATGGCTGTTAAAAATCCGGAGCTGGCTTCTGGAACATGGACAGAAACTGACAGTACCGGGAGTCAGCGTATATGGGAAAGAAAAGACATTGCCATCGAGCCTCATCACGTATGTGCGTAAGGCATATCAATTTACAGAAGAGGAAGAGGAACAGGATGAAATTGAAAAAGATATCTGGACATTAGAGAATCTGGACATTCCTTATAAAAAGAACCTGATTAAAAACTATCAGACTTTGAATTTTACAACGATTATTCAAACGGATTTGCGGGAAGAAACGAAAAAAGCAGTTTATGAGCATTTACATCATGAAGCGATTACAACGATCAGCAAAGAAATGACAGCCATCCGGAGGTTATCCAAATATTTGAAAGAAAAATATCCCGACATTCATTCCGCAGAAGAATTGGATCGGGAACTGTTGGAAGAATATCTGACATACCTTGCAACAGAAGCAGAGGGCGTGAACAATTACCGCATGGATCTGACAAGACTCCGAGGGATATTGGAAACCATTGGGAAGTTATATGGATATTCGCATCTGGAAAGTTTATTCCTGACCAGTGACCTCCCCAAACAAGTGCAGCCTAAATTGAAATCTTATTCAGACAGTGAGCTGATTCGTTTTAATGCAGCACTTGCAGAACTGGATGATCAGATTGAGCGATTGATGATTATTCACCAGATGTTGGGGACAAGAATCTCCGATACGTTAACTCTTCAGAGGGACTGCTTGTATCGCCAGAATGGGCATCCCATGATTCAGATCAGGCAGATGAAAACAAATACATTTGTGAAACCCATCAGTTCAGAATTGGAACTGTTGATTGAAAAAGCAATTGAATACACTGAGAAAAGGTATGGAGATACGATTTACATTTTTGTAGATGAGAAAAATACCCGGAAACCTTTGCAGTATAATACCGTTCAAAATAGAGTGATGGATATTATTCAGAAAAAAGACCTGCGGGATAATAACGGCGAATTATTTGGCTTTGGAACGCATATGTTCCGCCATGTATATGGCATCCGACTAACTGAGATGCATCTGGATGATTGGACCATTGCAAAACTACTTGGGCATACATCGGTAAAGAATGTGAAATTTTATCGAAAGATGAGTCTTCAGATCATCGCAGATGAAACAAGAGAAATCAGAGCAGAGATGAGCCGGATGATCCGGGCGAACCTGGCAGGATGGGGGAAAGAGTATGAGCAAATATGACAAAATGCTGGAGATAAATCATAAACAGAGTGTGGAGAAAATCCAGAGGGCAAAACTGGCAATCCAGGAGATGGTTGAAGAAGAGGAAAAAGTGACAGTTCCCAAGCTGATACAAAAGACCGGATTATCCAGAGGCTTCTTTTATAAGAACCAGGAAGTGCGAAAGGCAGTAGATCGTGCCTTACAGCTACAAGCAGGTATGGTAGATAAAAGAAGAAAGATTTTAGATATGGCGATGGACAGCCGTATCCTGCAATTAGAACAACAAGTAGCAAAACTAAAAAGAGAGAACGAGACGTTACGGAAAGAAAATGAAACAATGCGGAAAGCATTGAATAAAAGAGATTTGAATTTGATCAAGAATTTTTAATGAAGAAGAAAATAATCA
>URWL01000123.1 GCA_900551465.1 uncultured Blautia sp.
AAATCCTGAACCTGAGGGTTTTGTACGGGCAGGGCGGATTTTTCTAATATACGACGGCGCGAAAAAGACCGGAGAGTAAAAAAGCTTACTACAGCCATACCGGAAATCCACAGGATCAGCAAAAACAAAGGAATCAATGAAGTCCTGCTGCTGACAGAAACTGCAAAGTCATTGGCTTCTGTGAATATAGAGCCCGGATCTGTGAAGAGAGGCCGGGCAGACATATCCATAAGTCCTGTTTGTGAAAGGTGATTTGATGAAAGCCCTGGCAAAAGGCGAAAGATATCCGCAGGCAAAAAAGGAACAGTCATTAATCCTAGTACGAAAAACCAGAGATAATAGAGAATCCGGGCAGATACATATTTTTTCAGTAAATGCCTTACTATACTTATGATACCGATTCCTATGGAAATAAAAATATTGCATATGAAAAAATGAACGGCAAAATCAGGCAAAAGCTTCCCTCCTATTTATTATCACTGGTATCAGAAAGAAGACGGCGCAGGGCGGTGAGATCTGTTTCCGATAAATGTTCATCTTTTAAATAGGAAGAAACCATAGAAACAAGATTGCCGTTATAGAAACGGTTTAAGAAGGTGCTGCTTTCCTGCTGAATATATTCTTTTTCCTGAACCAGCGGAGTATAGACAAAGACCCTGCTGTGTTTTTCGTAGGTAATGGCTTTTTTGTTGACCAGACGTTTCAGCATGGTCTGTATGGTCTTAGGACTCCAGTCGGTTGTTTTTGTTAATTTTTCAGTTACTTCATTGGTACTGACAGGTGCATATTTCCAGATGATTTTCATTACTTCAAATTCAGCTTCTGAAATCTGGGGAAGTTTTGTCATTGTGATCCCTCCAAATCTTACATATGTAATAAAAATAGTATAAGAGGATTTTGGAAGAAAGTCAAACAAAAAGAAAAAGAACAGACATTCGATTGTCCTGTACTTTTATTTTACAGTCTGATATAATGACAGAAGAAACAGATAACAGATTCATAGGAGGAATTTATGGATCATTTTGAATTAGTATCAGAATATGCCCCTACCGGCGACCAGCCCAAGGCTATTGAGAAACTGGTCCAGGGATTTAAAGAAGGAAATCAGTTTGAGACGCTGCTTGGGGTTACCGGCTCCGGCAAGACCTTTACTATGGCAAATGTTATTGCACAGCTAAATAAGCCTACGCTGGTGCTTGCCCACAACAAAACCCTTGCGGCACAGCTGTATGGGGAGTTTAAAGAATTTTTTCCAAATAATGCGGTGGAGTATTTTGTGAGCTATTACGATTACTATCAGCCGGAAGCCTATGTTCCTTCCACAGACACCTATATTGCAAAGGATGCTTCCACCAATGACGAAATCGACAAGCTGAGGCTTTCTGCCACAGCGGCTCTTTGTGAACGCAGAGATGTGATCGTGGTTTCTTCAGTATCCTGCATTTACGGATTGGGAGCGCCTCAGGAATTTTTTGATATGATGATTTCTCTTCGTCCGGGAATGGAAAAGGACAGGGATGAGGTAATATGCCAGCTGATCGATATCCAGTATACAAGAAACGAAATGGATTTTCATAGAGGTACCTTCCGGGTAAAAGGGGATGTGCTGGAAATTTTTCCTGCCAATGCTACAGACCGTGCAGTGCGTGTAGAGTTTTTTGGCGATGAGATCGAGCGTATTACAGAAATTGATGTACTGACAGGCGAGATCAAAAATGAGCAGAGCCATGCGGCTATTTTCCCGGCATCTCATTATGTAGTGCCCCAGGAACAGATAAAAAGAGCCGCGGATGCCATCCTTGCAGAAATGAAGGAGCAGGTGGATTACTTTAAAAGTGAAGATAAGCTGATCGAAGCCCAGAGAATTGCGGAACGGACAAATTTCGATGTGGAAATGATGAAGGAAACAGGATTTTGCTCCGGTATTGAAAACTATTCCCGGCATCTGACCGGACTGGCTCCGGGCCAGCCGCCCTATACCCTTATGGATTACTTTAAAGACGATTTTCTTCTTATTATTGATGAGTCCCATAAGACAGTTTCACAGGTGGGAGGAATGTACGCCGGAGATCAGAGCAGGAAACAGACCCTTGTGGATTATGGCTTTCGTCTTCCATCGGCCAAGGATAACCGTCCTTTGAGTTTTGAGGAGTTTGAGGGAAAACTGGATCAGGTTATGTTTGTTTCTGCTACACCGGGAGTTTATGAGGCAGAACATGAACTGCTTCGTGCAGAGCAGATCATCCGCCCGACAGGCCTACTTGATCCAAAGGTAGAAGTACGTCCGGTAGAAGGGCAGATTGATGACCTGATCGGAGAGGTTAATAAAGAAGTCGAAAAAGGGCATAAGATCCTGATCACTACGCTGACAAAGAGAATGGCAGAGGATCTGTCTGCTTACATGAAAGACGTGGGAATCCGTGTCCGTTATCTTCATTCGGATATTGATACTCTGGAACGGGCGGAGATCATCCGGGATATGCGTTTGGATGTATTTGATGTGCTGGTAGGCATCAATCTTTTGAGAGAGGGACTGGATATTCCCGAGATTACTCTGGTGGCGATCCTGGATGCTGACAAGGAGGGATTTCTCCGTTCAGAGGTTTCTCTGATCCAGACCATTGGACGAGCTGCCAGAAACAGTGAGGGACATGTGATCATGTATGCGGACGTGATGACAGACTCCATGAAAAATGCGATTCGTGAAACAGAGCGCCGCCGCGGAATTCAGGAAGCATATAATAAAGAGCATGGAATTACTCCTACTACCATCAAAAAGGCGGTTCGCGACCTGATCACGGTATCCAGGGCGGTAGCGGAAACAGAAGTGAAGCTGAAAAAGGATCCGGAATCTATGAACCGCAAGGAATTGCTTAAACTGATTGCACAGGTGGAGAAACAGATGCGGGCAGCAGCGGCAGACCTGAACTTTGAACAGGCGGCAGAGCTGAGAGACAAGATGCTGGATTTAAAGCGAAATCTTCAGGAACTGGAGAACTGATATAAATAAAAGCCCCGTATATAAAAGACAGACATGACAGAGGATAAGATTCTGTGCCGTCTGTCTTTTTTTGCCGAACAAAAAAGATTTTTATAAAAATACATCTTATCCCTTGACAAAAGATTTTAACGGTGCTATCTTAACAATGTAGATGTTAGCACTCCTTGAAATCGAGTGCTAACAAAAACAGAAGGAAAGGAGCTGAGGGCGTGGAAGATAATTTGACAGATCGTAAAAAGAAAATTCTGAAGGCGATCATCAAAACCTACATGGAAACAGGAGAACCGGTTGGATCCAGAACGATTTCCAAGTATACGGATCTGAATGTCAGCTCAGCAACAATCCGAAATG
The DNA here is from genome assembly GCA_900551465.1 of uncultured Blautia sp. Taxonomy (GTDB): domain Bacteria; phylum Bacillota; class Clostridia; order Lachnospirales; family Lachnospiraceae; genus Blautia_A. The sequence goes on from URWL01000123.1 coordinate 3,353, forward strand.
AAATGTCGGACCTGACAGATTTAGGCTACATTATACAGCCCCATACATCAGCGGGAAGAATCCCTTCTGATAAAGGTTATCGCTTATATGTAGATGAGCTGATGCAGGAAAAGGAAGATGAGATCGAAGAGATACGTAATCTGATGATCGAGAAGACAGACAAGATGGAAAAGGTCCTGAAAAATGTGGCCAAGGTTCTTGCTTCCAACACCAATTACGCTACGATGATCTCCGTTCCGCAGTACAGTGGAAGTAAGCTGAAATTCATCCAGCTTTCACGAGTCAATGAACTGCAGCTGGTGGCTGTGGTGGTTTGCGAGGGAAATGTGATCCGAAATCAGATTATAGATCTGGATGAGGAGATGGATGATGAGACGATCCTGAAATTGAATCTGCTTTTGAATACCAATCTGAACGGCCTTCCTATTCAGGATATTAATCTGGGTATGATCGCAAGGCTGAAGGAGCAGGCAGGAATCCACAGCGGACTTGTTGCAAGAGTGCTGGATGCTGTTGCCGCAACGATTCAGGTGGATGAAGATGATTTGGAGATTTACACTTCAGGCGCTACAAACTTCTTTAAGTATCCGGAGCTTTCTGATAAGCAGAGAGCCACCGAACTGATATCAACCTTTGAAGAAAAACAGCAGCTTGCGGATCTGGTGAAGGAACATATGTCAGACTCTGAAAACACTGGGGTTCAGGTGTATATAGGAGATGAACTTCCGATCCCTACAATGAAAGACTGCAGTGTAGTAACTGCAACGTATGAGCTGGGAGAAGGGATGCACGGTACCATTGGTATTGTAGGTCCGAAACGAATGGATTATGAAAATGTTGTAAACAATCTGAAAACCCTGAAAGTTGAATTGGATCAGGTATTCAGAAAGAATAAAAATGATAATGATGACAGCCAGTAGGTGAAGATAGAAAGGTGGTAGAAAAAGCGTGGCAGAAGAAATGAAAAACACGTCTGAGGTGCAGGAGGATACAGAACAGGTTGTTTCTGAAAACGAAACTGCAGCAGAAGTGCAGGAGGATTCACCGGAAGCCACAGCCGGAGAGGAAACTGCTGAAGAGGTTCCGGAAGGAAAGGAAGAGGCAGAGGAAAAAACAGAAGGAAAGGCGAAAACCTCTTTTTTCGGCAAAAAGAAAAAAGATAAAAAGGATCAGCAGATTGAAGAGCTGACAGATCGTCTGAAGCGAAGCATGGCGGAATTTGATAATTTCCGTAAGCGTACAGAGAAAGAAAAATCCAGTATGTATATTGTGGGAGCAAAAGAAATTATTGAGAACATGCTTCCTGTAGTGGATAATTTTGAGAGAGGTCTTGCACAGGCTCCGGAAGGAGATGCATTTGCCGAAGGTATGCAGATGATCTACAAACAGCTTATGACAACACTGGAAGGACTGGGAGTAGAGGTGATCGAAGCTGTAGGCAAAGAATTTAATCCGGACTTCCATAATGCTGTAATGCATGTGGAGGATGAAGAAGCCGGCGAGAATATTATTGTAGAAGAGTTTCAGAAGGGCTACACCTATAAAGGATTTGTAGTCAGACACAGTATGGTAAAGGTTGCTAATTAAGGAGGATAAATTATCATGGGAAAAATTATTGGTATTGACTTAGGAACAACAAACAGCTGCGTAGCAGTTATGGAAGGTGGTCAGCCCACCGTTATCGCAAACACAGAAGGCGCAAGAACAACACCGTCTGTAGTTGCTTTTACAAAAACAGGAGAGCGTCTGGTAGGTGAGCCTGCAAAACGTCAGGCAGTTACCAATGCAGAGAAAACAATCTCTTCTATTAAAAGAGAAATGGGATCCGATTATCGTGTGACAATCGATGATAAAAAATACTCTCCGCAGGAGATTTCTGCGATGATCCTTCAGAAGCTGAAAAAAGATGCTGAGGGATATCTTGGAGAAAGTGTAACAGAAGCGGTTATCACAGTACCGGCATATTTCAATGACGCACAGCGTCAGGCAACCAAGGATGCAGGTAAGATCGCAGGCCTTGACGTAAAACGTATCATCAACGAGCCTACAGCAGCAGCTCTGGCATATGGTCTTGATAACGAAAAAGAGCAGAAGATCATGGTATATGACCTTGGCGGCGGTACTTTCGACGTTTCCATCATTGAGATCGGTGACGGCGTTATCGAGGTTCTTTCTACAGCAGGCAACAACCGTCTTGGTGGTGATGACTTCGACCAGAAGATCACAGACTACATGCTTTCTGAGTTCAAGAGAACTGAGGGTGTAGATCTTTCCAATGACAAAATGGCTCTTCAGAGACTGAAAGAAGCAGCTGAAAAAGCAAAGAAAGAGCTTTCTTCTGCAACAACAACAAACATCAACCTTCCGTTCATTACTGCTACAGCAGAAGGACCGAAGCATTTTGATATGAACCTTACAAGAGCAAAATTTGACGAACTGACACATGATCTTGTTGAAAAGACAGCAGAGCCGGTACGCCGTGCACTTTCTGATGCAGGCATCAGCGCTTCTGAGCTTGGTCAGGTGCTTCTGGTAGGCGGATCCACACGTATCCCGGCTGTACAGGACAAAGTAAAACAGATCACAGGCAAAGAGCCGAGCAAATCTCTGAACCCGGATGAGTGTGTTGCACTTGGTGCTTCTGTACAGGGCGGTAAACTTGCAGGTGATGCAGGCGCAGGCGATATCCTTCTTCTGGATGTTACTCCACTGTCTCTTTCTATTGAGACTATGGGTGGAATCGCAACTCGTCTGATCGAGAGAAACACAACTATCCCGACAAAGAAGAGCCAGATCTTCTCTACAGCAGCAGATAATCAGACAGCTGTAGATATCAACGTAGTACAGGGTGAGCGTCAGTTTGCAAGAGACAATAAATCCCTTGGCCAGTTCCGTCTGGATGGAATCCCGCCAGCACGTCGTGGTGTTCCGCAGATCGAGGTTACTTTTGATATTGATGCCAATGGTATCGTTAATGTATCCGCTAAGGATCTTGGAACAGGAAAAGAACAGCACATTACTAT
>URWL01000124.1 GCA_900551465.1 uncultured Blautia sp.
TGTCACAATGGAACACACAGCGTCCATAAGGACCTGTCTTTAACGCCTCAAGAACTGCTTTCCTGTCGGTATCCGCAGATACCGCATGGATAAATCCGTCCGGCTCTGCCTTTGGATGCTCAAAGTAAAATTTGGGTGCATAAAAAGCACACTGATCCCTGTGAGGACATCCATCCAGACAATAAGCAGGAGCTCCTTCCGGTGCATTTTCATCTTTAAAATATGTCAGATCTCCAAAAGAGCTGACCTTTGTACAGGAGCTTCCTGCCAGCCACAGAAGAATATCCATATCATGGCAGCATTTCTGCAGGATCATAGGACTTGTTTCATCACTGCGTCTCCAGTTTCCCCGCACAAAACTGTGGGCATGGTGCCAGTAGCCTACCTCTTCAATATGCTGAATACTGATCAGCTTTCCAAGGCGGCCTTCCTCAATAAGATCTTTGATCCTGGAGAAAAAGGAAGAGTACCGGAGAACATGACAGATCATCAGGATCCTTCCATATTTTTCTGCCATATTTCCCATAGTGACAATTTCCGCAGCATCCGGAGACATAGGCTTTTCACAAAGTACATGATATCCTTTTTCCAGAGCTTTTGTTACCGGCTCAAAATGCATGGTATCCTGTGTGCATACAAGTGCGCAGTCTGCCATTTTTTCCTCTTCCAGTAATTCCCTATAATCCTGATAGCAGTGTTCCTCCGGTATCCCGTGAATCTCTGCGATCAGATTTCTTCTTTCTTTATCCGGTTCTGCTACTGCAACGATCTTCAGATCTTCCGGATGACTCTGAGCATAGGCGGCATACACCCAGCCGCCCCGCAAACCTGCTCCGATCAAAACTGCTGTTATCACTTTCATGTTTTTTCCTCCTCTTTTTAACCTTTTACCGCACCGCCGGAAAGAGCTTCCACAAAGAATTTACTGAACACACAGTACAGAATCACAGGCGGCAGGATAATAATCACCATCGCCGAAAACAGACCGTTGTAATTGGTGCGGAAGGATGTGGTAAACGTGGACAAAAGCGCCGGAACCGTCAGCTTTTCTCTGTCAACGATCACCAGTGAAGCCCAGTAATATTCATTCCAGTTATTCAGAAATGCCAGAACTCCCGCAGTCATGATCCCGGGTCTTGCAATAGGAAAGATCACTTTCCACCAGGTCATGGCATAGCCGCAGCCGTCGATCCTGGCTGCCTCTTCAAGCTCATGGGGTATGTTTGCATAATAATTTTTAATGACAAAAAAGCTGACTGCCAGCCCGCTGCATGCATAAATAAAGATCAGAGCTCCTCTGGTATTATAAATATGCATTTTATTTACCAGATTGTAAACCGGATAGGTAAGGGCTGTAGCCGGAATGAACATAGTAGAATACAGCATCAGATTCACCAGCTTTTTGCCCTTAAATTCCATTCTTGCCACTACATAGGCGGACATGGAGATCATCAGGATACTGATGACTACAGACACACCGGCAATGATCATACTGTTTCCGAAATATCTCATAACATGGAGATCCCGGAAGGTGGAAATATATCCGTCCAGACAGATGGAATCCGGAAGCTGGAACCCTGGTCTCGCCAGCGGATCTTTTTTCAGACTGGAGATGAACAGCCAGACCAGAGGCATCAAAGCCACCAGAACTGCCCATGCAAGGCAGATATAGGTAAATATCTTTGTTCCCCGGGACATTGTACGTACCTGAGAATTGGATTTTGTTTTTCTGTTCATGACTGACCTCCGTTTCTTCGGATTCTTTTTCCTTTAAAAAGCTGACTGTACAAAAGATTTACAAATACAATGATCAGCATACCTGCAAGGATCTGGATCACTGCCACAGCATTTGCACGGCCAAACTGTGTTCTTGTGCTTGTGATTGCAAGCTCACGGATCACATAACTGATACTGTAGGTTCCTGCTGCCCCCTTCGTCAGGAAATAAACCTCATTGTAAAGCAGGAAACCTGCTGTTGCCGAAAGGATGGATACAGTACGAAGGGTGTCCTTGATCATAGGGATGGTGATATACCAGTCCTGTTTCAGACCGCTGGCACCATCCAGCATAGCTGCCTCCCTTACATCCTCCGGTACTGCCATAATATTTCCCAGGATCATCAATGTAGTGGTTCCTGTAAAAAAGATATAGGCACAGGTCATGGCAATAAATGCCGGTCCCTTGAGAAGAAGTATATTTTCAGAAAAATCCGGTTTAAATAAACGGATCACCGGATTTACTACTCCGTACAGCGGACTGTACAGCTGCAGAAAAATCATACCCATGGCTGCAGATGAGATCATGCTGGGGATGATATAGACATTTCTTGCAAATTTTACCCCCTTTACTTTACGTGAGAATGCAAGAGCGATCAAAGCAGAAACAGGGATCTGCACAAACACTCCCAGAAGCGCCCATATGGTTGAGTTCCGAAGAGCTTCCCAGAAGTACGGATACAGTTCAAAAATATATTTATAGCTGTTCCACATATCTGCAAATCCAAAAAACTCCGGGCTGGTGATATTGGTATAATCCCATTTGCAGAAAGAGGTTACAAAGACTGTTACAATAGGATAAAGATAAAATAATACAAATGCAATTACTGTGGGAGCAAGAAAGGCCAGGATAAAGCCTTTTCTCTTCCAGCTCATATTCCTTGTTTTCATGATCGGTTTCCTCCACTTTTTATGATGATAAAAAGGAGACGGCCGAAGCCGCCTCCTACTACCGCCTTTATGCAACAAGGGCTGTCAGCTCCTGCTTTAACTGCTCAAAACGTGCGTCAATATCGGTTCCTTCAACTGCTGATTCCATCAATGCATTGATGATAGCGCTTCCTACATCAGAACCCCATACGTAGTTCAGATCTGTTACTACAGTTTCTGCAGAGTTTACCTGTGTACACGCTTCTGCCAGCTTCTGAGTGATCGGGTCGCCGCTTTCTTCTGCAAGTGCCTTCAGGTCAAGTGTGGTATTACATGGATTTGCCTGTACACCGGTAAAGATCTTTGCCTGTACCTCAGGGCTTACCATATATGCCAGGAATTCCAGCGCCAGTTCTGTTTCCGCTTCACTTAAATTTGCAGAAATAGAATGACCGGATCCGGCTGTTACAACGGAAACATTGCCCGGGAAGATCTGAGATTCGATCTTATCTGCAAGACCGGCATCAATTCCGCTTGCATTCCATACACCATTAAAGAGAACTGCTGCTTTTCCGTTTTTATTAAAATCATCCATAAGGTTTCCAACATCTTCTGTGGTATGGTCAGATCCGTTTGCCTGGTCAAGTTTCGCTGCTGTCTTAAAAGCTTCTGCAAACGCTTCGGACTCAATTCCTTCCGGTGTCAGCTCTCCTTTAAGAAGCTCTCTTCCCTCTTCTGTAGATGCAAGAACTGCATTGATAATATAACGGGATCCCTGTCCTGCTGCATATCCATATGTATCTCCGCCCAGCTCATGAACCTTATCCATAGCTGCTCCAAAGCTTTCCCAGTCTTTAAATGCTTCTTCTGCAGTGATACCTGCCTGCTCAAATACCTCTGTGTTATACCAGAGTCCGCGGCTTTCCAGCTGGTCATGAACGGTATAAATATGACCGTCCACATCATTCTGTGTATAGTTCAGACCTACCGCATCCTGAAGATTGTTTTCATCAATATATGGTTTCAGATCAAGAACAAGCCCCTGGCTGATGGCTGCCAGTGAAAGAGGAAGTCCGCAGTCTACCATATCCGGGAAGTTTCCGCCTGCTACCTCAGCACTGACGATCTCATCTCTGTTCTCTACAGCGATCGGCTCAAACTTTACTTCTCCGTCTGCATGAGTTTTTGCAAACTCGTCATAAATATCTCTCATTACCTTTGCTGCCGGCCACTCGCTCTCATCATGGTAGTATCCGTGATAAAACTCCAGAGTGTCTTCTTCTCCCGCAAATGCAGTCACAGTAGATCCCATAACCGCTGCCATTGTCATTGCTCCTGCAAGAAGAATACTGATAGTTCTTTTTTTCATTTCTTTTCCCTCCATAACATGAAATAGTTTTCGTTTTCCGTCTTGTGCATTTCTGCTTAACTTGCATTTATTTTATTTCATTTTATGGTTGTTTTGAATGAAAGATATTGACTGCAATCCGGGATTATTTTTACTTTTTCACAAAAACATGGATTATTTTTACTTCAGAGAATGAATAAATTCCTCATCAGAGATTTCTCCTTTCAGAACATCATCAATTCCTTCCATAAAATTGTCTCTGGCACCGCTGCTCCACAGATTATCCGGAACCTGTATTCTGACTCCGGCCGCCTTTACTATATCGGCAGCCTGTACAAAACGCTCCATGCCCTTCTGATACTTCCGGATGTCCACATGGGGATTGGCAGGAACCTGCTCTGTTTCTTTCAGAATACGTTCCTGAACCGGAGTACTGAGCATATATTTTACAAACCGGACGCTGGCCTCCTGTTTTTTTTCATCTCCGGTTTTTCCCAGAATATACCCCAGACAGGCCGACTCACAGGATATCTTCTCTCCTTTTTCAGATGGAAGGAGGGCATAGGCCGCATCAATCTGATCTGAAATCATAGGTGCACCCCAGATACCATTGATATACATGGCTGTTTTTCCATCATTAAATGCATCGGTTTCATCTCGGTAGCTGTAGTCTCCATCTGCCCTGGAATACCGATAGATTTCTCTGAGTGTATAAAGAGCATCCTCTGCCGCACTTTCTTCCAGATAAAGCCGTTGATTTCGAATGGCATTTCCACTTACAGAATTCTGGACTGCCAGAAGATGATCCATAAAATAAAGGTACGCCTCCGACGACATCTGAAGACATTCCACTCCGTTTTTTTCTTTCTCTGCCCAGCTCTCAATCTGTTCACAGACTATCAGAAACTCCTCCCAGGTCTCCGGAATTTTTTCCACTCCTGCAGCTTCAAAAATTTCCCGGTCATACCAGTAGCCTCCACTTAAAAGGATCACATCCGATATGGTAAAAAGCTGCTCTTCCCCTGTAGTCCAGAAATCAATATTTACAGGAGCAAGATTACCTGCAAATTCCCGGTCTTCTCTGATATAAGGCATCAGGTCAAGAACAAGATCATTCTCCACCATAAACTGATAAACAGTATCTTTGCCTGAGCCTCCCAGAAAGACAAGATCCGGAATTTCTCCTGCCACCAGCAAATCCTCTGTCTTACGGACCATTTCACTTCCGGAGGGCATGGAAAGCTGATTCAGCTTCACATCAGGATTTTCCTGTTCAAAGTCCTGATAAATATCCCGCATGACCACATGATCCTCTTCCGTAGTTCCCCATCCGTGGATCAGTGTGATTTCCACTGGTTCCGGTGTTTTTTTTCCGCACCCTGCCAGACAAACTGCTAAAAAAGCCGCCACTGCTGTGATTACAGGAAACCTTCTTCTATTCTTCATCTCCGCCTCTTTTCCCACTTTGGTATTCCTTGGGAGAAACTCCTGTATATCTTTTAAAGATCCTGGAAAAATATCCGGTGTCATCAAAACCTACGGACTGAGAGATCTCGTAAATCTTTTTATCGGTAGTTTCCATATATACCTTAGCTTTTTCAATTCTTTTTTTCAGGATCACATCAAAAAGATTCTGTCCGCTTTCTTTTTTATAAAGCCGGCTTAAATAGCTGCTGTTTGCATGAAGCTCCTCTGCCATATCGTTAAGGGTGATCTTTTGGCTGTAATTTTTTTCAATGTATTCCTGGATCTGATCATAAAGACTTTCCGCTGCTTTTTTCTCCGGCATTCTGACCAGCTGCTCCTCCAGTTCTTTTTTCTGTTTCTGAAGCTTCTGTGTTACCTTTTCCACCGCAGGAGGCAGCTCTTCCAGAACCGACAGCTTCAGTACATAATCTGCCACATCATATCGAATAGCTGTCCGGGCATATTCAAAATCCGTATAAGCACTCAAAATAATGGTCTGGGTTTCCGGATACTTTTCATAAAGCTGTCTGCATACCTCCAGTCCGTCAATCTCCGGCATCCTTATATCCGTAATCACAATATCCGGGTGTTCTTCTTCTACACACTGAAGAAGTTCTTTTCCATTATTAACTACACGGATCAGTTCACATCCCATTTTTTCCCAGTTCATCAGTTTTTTCAGAGCGGTTCTGAGGTAAGCCTCATCATCGGCTGCTGCTACTTTCCACATATACGCTTCCCCTTTCTGCAGGTAGAATGATCTCTGCCCTTGTTCCTACATTTTTTTCTCCTGTAATCTTCATACAGTATCTGTCGTGATAGAGAATTTCCAGCAGGCGTTTCATATTAGCCAGTCCTGTATGAGTATGCTCCGTTTCTTCTTCCAGATCCATCTCCAGGTCCTCTTCCTGTT
>URWL01000125.1 GCA_900551465.1 uncultured Blautia sp.
AATTAAATAAGGGGTTATGTAAAAAAAATTTTTGAAGGGTAAATTCTTTTTACAACAACGATTATAATATAAATTGGAAAAAAAAGCAATATGATTTCATGAATATTATTACAACTTTTTTAACATACTATAGGATGTCATAAACAAGTTGACAAATACATCCGGCATTCAGGCGGCTGTATTCAACAGATTATATCAGGAGGTAATGAAAATGGCCAAAAATTATGAATCTGAAAACAAAACAATGAACAACACAAACAAAGCAACTGACAAAAACACACAGAATGCACAGAACTGTGGAAAAAACACCACGAAAAACAGCAGTAAAAACAGTTCCAAAAACAAACTTTCCAATGCCTATGATCTGGAAGAAAACAACTATTCCGACAGATACTAAAGCAAGAATTTACTGAACTGCAAACGCTTCTCCCTTCTTATATGATGATGCAGACAGGAGTGCCGCCCACCGCAGCACTCCTTTTTTGCATGGATTTCTAATTTGTGCTCCTTTGTGTTTTTCCGCATATGATAAATAAAAAAGGAATACCGTTATGTTTCCAATTGAAACGATTTCTGCAAAAATGCTGGATTACTATGTTGGACGATCCGATACTATGATCATAGATGTCCGCGGCCCAGATGCTTATAGAAAAAGCCATATTCTTGGCGCAGTAAATTTACCTTATCAGGAATTATCCATATGCAGAGAACTTCCGCCTGAAAAACTCCTTGTATTTTACTGCCAAAGAGGCGGCGCCAGTATGGCTGCAGCTCGTCTTTTTGTTCGGAAAGGATACCGTACCCGTTCTGTAATCGGTGGTTTTGAAGCTTATCGCGGAAGAAATCTTGTAATTTCTTCCTAACCATGATAATGTAAAAGAGAAAATCCCTTTTCCGAACGGGGAAGAGACTTTTCTCAAAACATCCATAAATAAGGAGAACACATTGATGAAATACATGTTTGCATCGGATATACACGGTTCGGCATACTACTGCCGCAAAATGCTGGACGCTTTCCGGCAGGAAAATGCACAGCGGCTGGTTCTTCTGGGCGATCTTCTCTATCACGGACCCAGAAATGACCTCCCGAAAGAGTATGCCCCCAAAGAAGTCATCGCACTTCTTAATCAAAATAAAAACCGGATCTATGCAGTCCGTGGAAACTGTGAGGCAGAGGTGGATCAGATGGTTCTGGAATTTCCTGTCATGGCTGATTACTGCATCCTTTCTATTGACGGCAGGACTTTTTATGCCACACACGGTCATACTTACAATCAGGATCATCTGCCTCCCCTTCAGGAAAATGATATTCTGATCCATGGTCATACCCATGTCCTGAGGGCAGAGCAGATGGACGGCTACATTCTTCTTAATCCCGGCTCTGTCTCCATCCCCAAAGAAGGCAATCCGCACACCTACGCAGTGCTGGAAGACAACTGCTTTACTATTAAAGATTTTGACGGAAATACTGTCAGAGAAATGAGGCTGCCATGAAATATATGGAACTGATCGCTCCCTGCCATTTCGGCATGGAGGCTGTACTGAAACGTGAAATTCTGGATCTGGGCTATGAAATAAGCAAGGTAGAAGACGGAAAAGTTACTTTCCTTGCCGATGCCGCCGGAATCCCACAGGCAAATATATTCCTGCGTACTACAGAACGTATCCTTCTGAAAACAGGAGAATTCAAAGCAGTTACTTTCGATGAGCTTTTTGAAAAAACAAAAGCTATTCCCTGGGAAAATTATATTCCCAAGGACGGAAAGTTTTGGGTTGCCAAAGCAAACTCTGTAAAAAGCGCGCTTTTCAGTCCTTCTGATATCCAGTCTATTATGAAAAAAGCCATTGTGGAACGTCTCAAAGGCGTTTATGGCATTTCCTGGTTTCCGGAAGACGGTGCAAGCTTTCCCATCCGCGTTGCTTTTATGAAAGATATCGCCACCATCGGTATTGATACTTCCGGTGTATCCCTTCATAAAAGAGGATACCGCCAGATGACAGTAAAAGCTCCGATCACAGAAACCCTTGCCTCTGCACTTATTATGCTCACACCTTGGAACAAAGACCGCATTCTGGTGGATCCTTTCTGCGGAAGCGGTACCTTTCCTATTGAAGCAGCCATGATCGCAGCAGATATGGCGCCTGGCATGAACCGTTCTTTTCTTTCTGAGGACTGGAAACACATTATTCCGCGCAAATGCTGGTATGATGCCATAGAGGAAGCAAACGACCGGATAAATCTGGATATCAAAACAGACATCCAGGGTTACGACATTGATCCTGAAGCACTGAAGTCCGCCAGAGCCAATGCAAAAATGGCGGGAGTGGACAAGCTGATCCATTTCCAGCAAAGAGCGGTCAAAGATCTGAGTCATCCTAAACCTTATGGATTTTTGATCACCAATCCGCCCTACGGCGAACGTCTGGAAGAAAAAGCCGCACTTCCCCAGCTTTACCGGGAAATCGGTGAAAGCTTTGCCCGTCTGGACAAATGGTCCATGTACCTGATCACTTCCTATGATAAAGCAGAAAATGACATCGGAAGAAAAGCAGATAAAAACCGAAAAATATACAATGGTATGTTAAAAACCTACTACTACCAGTTTCTGGGACCCAAACCGCCAAGGAGGAATATGAATCCATGAAAAAAGTGATTTTTGCCACAGGTAATGAAGGAAAAATGAAAGAAATCCGTGAGATCCTTGGAGATCTGGATATTGAACTTCTTTCTCTGAAAGACGCAGGCATTACTGCGGATATCGAAGAAAACGGAAGTACATTTGAAGAAAATGCTATCATCAAGGCAAAAGCAATCAGTCAGCTTACCGGAGAGATTGTCCTCGCTGATGACTCCGGACTAGAGATTGATTATCTGAACAAAGAACCAGGAATTTATTCTGCCCGCTATATGGGCGAAGATACCTCCTACCATATCAAAAACGCGAACCTGATCCAAAGACTGGAGGGAGTTCCTGACCAGCAGAGAACCGCTCGTTTTGTCTGCGCTATCGCTGCTGCTTTTCCAGACGGCACCGCAAAAACAGTTCGTGCCTCCATGGAAGGAAGAATCGGTTATGAAGAAAAAGGAGAAAACGGCTTCGGCTATGATCCCATCTTTTATCTTCCGGAATACGGCTGTTCTTCAGCAGAAATCTCCATGGAAGAAAAAAATAAGATCAGCCACAGAGGGAAGGCTCTGCGCGCCATTAAGGATGAGCTCAGATGAAAATCCTTGTAGTCAGTGACACGCACGGTCGTGACGGAAATCTGGAACAGGCAGTTCTGAAGGAACAGCCCTTTGACATGCTGATCCACTGCGGAGACGTAGAAGGCAGGGAATTTTATATTGAGGCACTGGCTGAATGTCCCTGCACCATGGTCTCCGGAAATAACGACTTTTTCTCTGACCTTCCCAGAGAAGATGAACTCTCCATTGCCGGACATCAGATCCTTATCAGTCACGGGCATTATTATGGAGTATCTATGGACTTTTCCAGAATCGTAGATGAGGCACAATCCAGAAACTGCGACTGTGTATGTTTCGGACATATCCATCGTCCTGTGCTGGAAGAGATTGACGGAGTGCTTGTTCTGAATCCGGGCAGTCTTTCTTTCCCCCGCCAGAGAAATCATAAGCCCAGCTATGCCGTGCTGAACATTGAAAAAAACGGACATATCTCAGCACAGATCCAATATCTGTAAAAAGCAGTATAAAAAAGCGCCTGAATAAGGCGCTTTTTTATACTGCGGGCAACAGGACTTGAACCTGCACGTCATGGACACCAGAACCTAAATCTGGCGCGTCTGCCAATTCCGCCATGCCCGCATGGATTATGAAGTTTTTCTGTATCCTCTCCAAATCCGGGTGGATACTGTAAGAAAAAAAGCATCTGTATCTCTACAGATGCAATGAGGCATCGGGGATTCGAACCCCGGACAACTTGATTAAAAGTCAAGTGCTCTACCGACTGAGCTAATACCCCATAATGGACTGGGCTAGTTGGATTCGAACCAACGAATGCAGCAGTCAAAGTGCTGTGCCTTACCGCTTGGCGATAGCCCAAAGGCGAAAGGGTGGATACAGGGATTCGAACCCTGGGCCTCCAGAGCCACAATCTGGCGCGCTAACCAACTGCGCTATACCCACCACAGCGTGCCTGAAGGGATTCGAACCCCCGACCCACGGCTTAGAAGGCCGTTGCTCTATCCAGCTGAGCTACAGACACATTTCTCTTTTTACAGAGAAGCGGGTGATGGGAATCGAACCCACGTATCCAGCTTGGAAGGCTGGTGTTCTACCATTGAACTACACCCGCATATTCGCTGAAACGGTAAAAGTTGTTTACAGCATCGGGGTGACAGGATTCGAACCTGCGGCCTCCTGGTCCCAAACCAGGCGCTCTAGCCAAACTGAGCCACACCCCGTAAACGGTATTTAATTTTCCGCGTTCGCTTGACGCAAGACATATTATATTATAGGCCTTTACAAAAGTCAACACCTTTTTTTAAATTTTTTTTATTTTTTTTATTTATTCAAAAACCGCGAAAAAAAGGGCTTTTTCCTCTTCCTTTCTGTATTTTCTTTTACAGAAGTTCATACACTATGCTATAATATTTCCGATTACATCGTATGTATACGAGAAAGAGAGGAAAAGAGTGGAAAAACAAATTATTCAAGTAGAAGATAAGGTACCTGTAAAGCTTTTGATCCCTTTAAGCATCCAGCATATGTTTGCCATGTTCGGAGCCTCTGTTCTGGTTCCCTTTATGTTTGGCATCAATCCTGCCATTGTGCTTCTTATGAATGGTATCGGAACACTTCTGTTTATTCTTATTACAAAGGGAAAGGCGCCTGCCTATCTGGGATCCAGTTTTGCATTTCTGTCCCCGGGGCTTCTGGTTGCATCCAAATTCGGTTATGAATATGCGTTGGGCGGTTTTGTAGTACTTGGCATTGCCGGCATGGGCGTAGCTCTGATTATCCGCAAATGCGGAACAAACTGGATTGATATTGTACTGCCTGCCGCAGCAATGGGACCTGTCGTTGCCCTGATCGGTCTGGAGCTTGCCGGAAGCGCAGCCAGCACTGCAGGACTTTTGGACGAAACAGTAGACATGAAAAATGTAATTGTCTTTCTGGTAACTCTCGGTGTAGCCGTATTCGGTCAGATCCTGTTCCGGGGATTTCTTTCTGTCATCCCTATTCTGATCGCTATCATCGCCGGATATGCTGCTGCAGGCTTCTGCGGTATTCTGGATTTTCAGGCGGTAAAAGAAGCTCCTTTCTTTGCCCTTCCCAACTTTCAGACTCCGCGTTTTCATGTTGAAGCGATCCTTACCATACTTCCGGCACTGCTTCTGGTAACCTCCGAGCATATCGGACATCAGATCGTAACCGGAAAGATTGTAGGCAAGGACCTTCTGAAGGAACCCGGTCTGCACCGTTCCCTTTTTGCCGATTTCTTCTCCACTACTCTCTCCGGTCTGGTAGGCTCCGTCCCTACTACTACTTACGGAGAAAACATTGGAGTTATGGCAATGACAAAGGTTTACAGTGTACAGGTAATCGGAGGAGCCGCTGTTCTTTCAATCTGCTGTTCCTTTATGGGCAAGCTTGCTGCTCTGATCAATACCATTCCCGGACCTGTGATTGGGGGAATTTCTTTCTTATTATATGGTATGATCGGCACTTCCGGTCTGAGAATGCTGGTAGACAATCATGTTGACTATGGTAAATCCCGTAATCTTGCACTGACTTCTGTTGTATTTATTGTAGGTCTTTCCGGTATCGCACTGAATCTTGGAAATGTAAAGCTTACGGGCATGGTTCTGGCATGTGTGGTTGCTATGATCCTTAGCCTTGTATTTTATGTACTTGATAAACTTCATCTTACAAACGATCAATAAAAAGTTTTTAAGGCGGTAATGTTATGAGTTTCACTGCAAAAGTAAAGAAAAAATTAAAGAACGGCACCTGGTATCCTTTTTATAACACTTTTTACAAAAAAATACCTGTTGATAAAAAGGAAATCCTGATCGTTTCCAGAAGCGGGCTTGCCCTGGAAAGTAATATCCTGGCTATTTTAAAAGAGCTTTCTTCCCCGGAATATCAGGGATTCCGTAAAATACTGGCAGTACAAAAGGATAAAAAAGAACAGATCAAAAAGAAGCTGGAACGATACGGTATCAAGATAGATGGTTTTGTCCATACCTCAATGCCATCTTATTATCATCATCTGGCAAAAGCCGGCTGGCTGATCAATGATACTACCTTTCCGGGACGCTATATAAAAAAAGAGGGACAGACCATACTAAACGTATGGCATGGAACACCTCTGAAAAGAATGGCTCAGGATAACGAAG